>JBDSOJ010000148.1:0-7494 GCA_039914895.1 Gaiellaceae bacterium | reverse complement strand
CGATGGACTGCTGGGGCGACGTGACGACGCCCGAGGAGCACCTCGCCAAGAGCACGTGGATCCTGGAGACGTTCCTGCCGTGGGAGGCGGAGCGCTGCCGGAACGTCGAGCTCACCGACCCGAACGGGATCCTCACCGGTCGCTTCGCCCCGACGGTTCGCAGGCCGGTCGCGCGCCTGCCCTCGGGAGCGGCGATGCTCGGAATGGCCGACGGCGTCGTCCTGAACGACCCGATCACGGGGCAGGGGTCGAACAACGCCGCGAAGTGCGCGGAGCTGTACCTCGAGAGCATCGTCGCCCGCCGCGACGAGCCCTTCGACCAAGGCTGGATGCAGGCCACCTTCGAGCGCTACTGGCGAAGCTACGCGCAGTGGGTCGTCTCGTGGACGAACGCGCTGCTGGCGCCGGAGCCGCACGTGCTACGGCTGCTCTCGGCGGCGGCCGAGGTTCCGGCGCTCGCCGAGACGATCGCGAACGGGTTCGACGATCCGCGCGTCTTCTATCCCTGGTGGTTCGACGCGAAGGAGGCTGACCGGCTGCTTGCGACGAAGCGTGCGCAGGACGAGGCACGCCTCGACCCGCGGGACCTCCGCCGCGCGCTCGGCCAGTTCGCCACTGGCGTCACCGTGATCACTACGCGCGCCGAAGACGGCCGCGGAGTGGGCGTGACCGCGAACTCGTTCACGTCGCTCTCCCTCGACCCTCCGCTCGTGATGTGGGCGCTCGACCGGAACGCGCGGAGCTGGGCCACGTTCCATCTCTGCACGAGCTTCGCGGTCAACGTGCTCGCGGCCGGCCAGCATCACCTCTCGCGGCAGTTCTCCACGCCCGCAGACGACAAGTTTGCAGGTGTGGAGTTCACGAACGGGCCCGGCGGCGTGCCGCTCCTCGAGGGCGTGCTCGCGCACTTCATCTGCCGGCCCGTACGGCAGCTCGAGGCCGGTGACCACATGGTCATGATCGGCGAGGTCGAACGGTACGAGACCTTCGGCGGCGAGCCGCTCGTCTTCCATTCCGGTCGCTACCGCATCGCGACACGCCACCCGGACCTCGATCTCCTCTGAGAGCCGGAGTCGGACTGTTCCGCCCTATGCGGGCTGATCCAGCCCGATAGCGTACGCCGATTGTGCGGTCGGTGGTGCGATTTACCTGGCGCTCGGACGTGTACAGGAGACGGTGGGCTCGAGGGACAGGGGAACTGCATATCGGCCTCCGCGCTAACCGGCGGCTTCTTGAACACATCCGAGCGGCGGGGGTGGGATTCGAACCCACGAGGCGCTTGCACGCCCAGCGACTTTCAAGGCCGCCGCCTTCGACCGCTCGGCCACCCCGCCCGAAGCGCAAGTGTAGTGGCGGCGGTGCGGTCTTCTCGTTTTCAAGACCGCCCCGTTCGACCGCTCCGGCACCCCGCCCGGGCGATCAGGCTACCGCGTGACGCGCTCGGGAGCTCCGTATTCGCGCAGCGCGTCCGGGACGTCGCCCTGGAAGTTCTCCAGGATCGCGAGCGCCATGCGGTCGACCACGGCGGTGCCGTTGAGCGTGTGCACCGGTTCGAGGCCGCGCTCGCCGCGGTGCCGGATGGCGAGCCGCCGGGCCTGGAAGTCCGTCGTGTTCGAGATCGACGCGGTCTCCCGGTAGCGCTCTTGACTCGGAAACCAGATCTCGACGTCGTACGTCTTGGCGGCGGCACTCGAGATGTCGCCGGCGGGGAGGACGACGACGCGGTACGGCAGTCCAAGCTCCCGCACGAGCTCCTCGGTGTTCGCGAGCAGCAACTCGTGCTCGTCCCACGAGTCCTCGGCGCGGGTGAACGAGAACTGCTCCACCTTGTTGAACTGGTGCACGCGGATCATCCCGCGCGTGTCGCGGCCGGCTGCGCCGGCTTCGCGGCGGAAGCAGGGCGAGAAGGCGACGTAACGGAGCGGCAGCGCGTCGGCGTCGAGGATCTCGCCCGCGTGCAGGCTCGCCAGCGGGATCTCAGCGGTGCCGGCGAGGTAGAGGCCGTCCGCGGCGAGCTCGTACACGTTCGCCTCGTCAGAGGGGAACGCGCCGGTGCCGATCAGCGCCTCCTCGCGGACGAGTACGGGCGGCAGTACCGCCACGAACCCCTTCGCCGCGAGCCGGTCCAGCGCCAGCCGGTAAAGGGCGAGCGCCAGCAGCGCCGTGTCGCCCACCCAGTAGCCGAAGCGAGCGCCGGACATCCTCGCGGCGCGCTCCATCTCGAAGCGGCCGACCTCGGTGTGCTCCCGCGCGGTCTCGAGCGCGGGCGGCTCGCCCACCCGGCGCACCTCGCTGACGTCATCCTCCGTCGAGCCGTCCGGGATCTCCGGGTGCGGCAGGTTGGGGATGCGCAGCGCGAGCAGGTCGCGCTCGGCCTCCGCGGCCGCGTACTCCTCCTCGGCGGCGCGGAGCTCCTCCTTCACCTGCTGGAGCTCCGCGAGCTGCTCCGGCGACGGCTTGCCCTTCAGCTTCGTCTTGCCGCGCAGCTCGTCGAGCCGCGGCACGAGCAAGCGCCAGCGCTCGTCGGCGGCGAGCAGTGCGTCGAACGCCTCGGCGGCGCCCTTGCGTGCCAGCGCCGTGCGGTAGGCATCGGGGTCGTGCCGGGCCGCCTTGAGGTCGATCATGAGCGGGAGTCTAGGACGGCCTCGAGCACCTGCGCGACGCCCTCTCCCTCGGCGCCGGGGCAGACCCAGTCGGCGCGTGCTCTCAGCGCCTCGTCTGCGTTCTCGACCGCGACCCCGAAGCCGGCCCACTCGAGCAGCTCGAGATCGTTCTCACCGTCGCCGAACGCGACCGTGCGCTCCGCGGTGAAGCCGAGGTGCTCGGCGACGAACGCGAGCCCGTTTCCCTTCGAGATCGCCGGGCTCGCGAGCTCGAGGAAGTACGGGAGCGACTTGGCGATGAAGAGGCGCTCGTCGAACCGCTCCTCGAGCAGCGGCCGGAGCGCGTCGAGCCGGGTGGGCTCGTCGACCACGACAAGCTTCGTCGGCGGCCGCTCGATCCAGCCGAGCAGGTCGCCGATCTCGTGCAGCGGGATGCTCTGAAAGTCGGCGTAGGAGCGGGCGTTCTCGGTGATCGCGGCGACGAAGAGATCGTCGTCGACGTAGCAGTTGAGCGCGAATCCCTCGTCCTCGACGGCGCCGATCGCCTCGCGTGCTAGCTCGAGCTGGATCGGCTCGTGCAGGAGCCACTCACGGGTGACCGGGTCGACGACCGCGGCGCCCTGGTAGCAGACGAGCGGCGCCCGCACGCCGGCGGCCTCGGCGTACGGGAGCACGGAGCGGAACATGCGCCCGGTCGCGAGCACGACGTGGATCCCCGCGTCGCGTGTTGCGTGCAGCGCGGCGGCAGTCCGCGGCCGCAGGACGCCGTCCTCCCAGATCAGCGTCCGGTCGAGGTCGAACGCGATCGCGGCGAGGTCGCGGGGGAAGTCGTGCGGAAGCTTCAGGAAGTGGACTCGACGACGTACTGGGCGACGTCGGCGATTTCCTGCTCGCTGAGACTGTCCCCGAACGACGGCATCGCGCCTTGGCCGTTCGTGACCCGGTCGGTGGTCAGCGCCAGGTCGGGCTGTGATTCGTCCAGGTTCGGGCCGATGCTGCCCGACGAGCTGGCTGCCTCGAGCGTGTGGCAGCCGCCGCAACCGGCGGACGCGAAGATCTGGGCGCCGTTCGAGGCGTCGCCTTCGACCGTCGACGCGGGTTCCTCCGACGTCGTCGCCTCCGGCAGGGTGCCCTCGACGGTCTCTGGGGTCGCCCCGACGACCTCGCCGCCGCCACAGCCTGCGACGCCGACCGAGAGGACGAGAAGCGCGAGCAAGAGGGCGGCGTGGCGCATCGGCAGAGAGCTTAACCAGCGGCGCTCGGGTGTGTGTCGGCTAAGGACGATCGCGATCGCGGCGCCAGCGCCGAGAACGTCGCCAGGCGTGTCGTTAACGACGAGCGAGACGGCAACGCCGATCAGGAACGCATCGAGGGTGGGTGCTCGTCGTGAGCGCAGCGCCACTGCAGCCAGGATCGCGAGCGAGCCGAGCACGACCGCCGTGGCGCCGATGCTCGCCGCGGTGCGGCGGACCGAGAGCTCGATCCGGTCGGCGATGTCGCCCGCCAGCGCGCCCGGGCCGTCGCCGACGGCGTCGGTGACGTGGCTCGAGCCGCCCGTCGCCGCATCGAGCCCGAGCAGGACGAGCGCGAGCGCGACGCTCCCGGCGGCGACGAGTCCCGCGAGCCGCCACGTCGGCCGCTCGCCGCGCAGGCGTAGCCAGAGGACGAGGTAGGCGACCGCGAGGACGACAATCCCGCCGCCGTCGGCGCCGAAGCGGTTGCCGCCGATCGTGACGAAAGCGAGTGCTGCGACGAGGACGCCCGCCCGACCGAGCAGGGCAGCTCCGACGAGCGCCGGCGCGAGCAGCATCGTCTCGAGCAGGTTGTTGACACCGTAGAAGCGGCCTGACTGGGAGGGGCCGAACGGCGAGAGAGCGATCGTCTCGGCGTCGAGCCCCATCGAGACGAGGTAGGCGGCGAGGATCGCAGCGCACGCCCAGCCGAGCGGCAGCAGCAACGCGGCGAGGCCGGCGGCGAGCGCGAGCACAGGGCTCAGCCAGAGGTTGGCGGCGAGCACGACGAGGAGCGCCCGCAGGGCGTGCCGTGGCCGGACGAGCGCGAGGCCGATCAACAGCGTCGCCAGCGCGATCGTCAGCGGCAGCCGCCGGCGGTCGTTGCGCTCGATTCGCTCGTCGAGCGTGGCAAGTGCTTCGGCCGGGTTGCCGCTCGCCACGACGCGGAGGCGGCCGGTCGCGACGTCGGTGATCGAGACGAGCCCGTCGATCCGCGTCGAGTCCGAGGTGAGCAGGCCGCGTTGACCAACGATGGCAATGGCGTAGAGCGTGTCGTTGTCGCTCCGGCCGGGCGGCGGCAGCGAGACGAGAATCTCGGGCCTGCGAGGCGGACCGTCCAGCTCGATCAGATCCTCGCCCGGCGCGATCCCGCCGAGCAGGCCGTGCTCGAGCTTGCCGCGGAGCAGCGCTGCCAGCGCCGACTCTCGTGTCACGGTTGATCCGGCCCCGGGGACGAGATACGCCACCGACGCGCCCGGAGCCAGATCGGCCGGATCGAACGGCGGCACCACACGCACGCCCGCGTGCGCAGGCGCAGCTGCGAGCAGGACGAGCAGGACGAGAGCCACGCGCACCGCGCGATTCTCGCCGTTTGGGATGATCGCGGCATGCCGGTCAACGACGCGCTCCCCGTTTACCACCACCACGAGCGGCACTCGATCCGCGTCGCCGCCACACCCGAGCAGGCGCTGGCGGCGGCTCGGGAGACGCGTCTGGAGGACGTGCGCGCGATCGCGATCCTCTTTCGCCTCCGCGGGCTGCGGGCGGCGCCCCGCGGTCCGATCTGGGCCTCGTTGCAAGCGCAAGGCTTTCGCCTCCACGACGAGGAGACGCTCGTCTTGATCGGTCGCCCGTGGTCGCCGCGCGGCGGCACCCGCGCCGTCGAGGACTTCGTCGGCTTCGCCGAGCCGGGCTACGCGAAGATGGCGATGGATTTGCGCGCGCAGCCGGACGGAGCCGGCGCGCTGCTCGAGACCGAGACGCGCGTCTATCTCACGGACGCTGCGTCGCGACGCCGTTTCGCTGCCTACTGGCTCGCGATCCGGCCCTTCAGCGGCCTGGTCCGCAAGCTGTGGCTGAGCGCGGCCAAGCGTCGCGCGGAGCGCCCGCGGTGTACGGTCCCGCGGTGCTGATCGAGCGGAGCATGCATCCCGACTGGCTCTCGAACGCGTATCTGCTCGCGGACGAGCCCGGCGGAACGGCGGTCTTCATCGACAGCGGCGCGCCGCTCGAGCCGCTGCACGTGCTCGTCGAGCGGGAGGGTCTGAAGGTGACGCACCTGCTGACGACGCACTCCCATCCCGACCACGTCTCCGGCGACGCCGAGCTCGTCGAGCGCTACGGGCTCGAGGTCGTCAAGGGGCCGGTCGAGACGGGCGGGCTCACGATCGAGGCGCTCGAGACCCCGGGCCACGCATCCGATCACCTCGCCTTCGTCGCGAACGAGACCGTCGTCTTCAGCGCCGACATCCTCTTCAAGGACGCGGTCGGCGGCGGCCCGGACGCCGCGCCGATCCGGACGTCGGTGATGGACGTGCTGATGACCCTGCCGCCCGAGGTTCGCGTCCTTCCCGGACACACCGACGAGACGACGATCGGTCGCGAGTGGGAGGAGAACCCGTTCGTCCGCTACTGGCGCGGCGAGGCGAGCTCGATCGACGAGGCGGTGCGTGTCGGCGGCGCGGACGCGACGCTCGTCGTCTGGTCACCGGACTACGACGGCAAGGGGAAAGCGATGGTGCGCTTCGCGGACGGACGCGAGGCGATCGTCGGCGGCTCACGGGTCGAGCGGTAGAGCTGGAACGTTGAGCTTCCTCGTCGACGAGCAGTTGGAGGCGTACGCAGAGGCGCACTCGACGCCGCCCGATCCGCTGCTCGCAGAGCTGGCCGCGGAGACGAAGGCGACGATGGCCGCGCCGCAGATGCTCACGGGGCCGATCGAGGGTCGCTTTCTGGAGCTGCTCGTCCACGGTTCCGGCGCGACTCGGATCCTCGAGATCGGCACCTTCACCGGCTACTCCGCGCTCTCGATGGCCGCCGCGCTGCCGCCCGGCGGCCGGATCGACACGCTCGACATCGAGCCGACGCACGCCGAGGTGGCGCAGCGCTACTTCGACCGCAGTCCGCACGGCTCCAAGATCACGCTCCACCTCGGCCCGGCGCTCGAGACGATCGCGAAGCTCACGGGCGAGTTCGACCTCATCTTCATCGACGCGGACAAGGAGAACTACGACGCCTACTTCGAGGCGGTGCTGCCGCGCCTGGCCGAGCGCGGCCTGATCGCGATCGACAACACGCTCTGGAGCGGCCGGGTGCTCGACCCGCAGGACGAGACGACGACGCTGATCGCGGCGCTGAACGACAAGCTCGCGGCCGACGATCGCATCGTCGCTGTGCAGCTGACGGTGCGCGACGGCGTCACGCTAATCCGCAAGCGCTGACCCGGACGGCGTCCGAAAGGGACGGTCGGGGCCTGGCACGTGCCTGGCACGGGATGTCCGAAAGGGACAGTAGGTTGCGGCCGATGCGCCTGCTCGTCGCCCGCTGCGAGGTCACCTACACCGGCCGCCTCGACGCCTTCCTCCCCGAGGCAGTCCGGCTGCTGATGGTCAAGGCGGACGGGTCCGTGCTCGTCCACGCCGACAGCGGCGGCTTCAGGCCGAGCAACTGGATGACGCCGCCGACCGTGATCGAGGAGTCGGACGGGCTGATCGTCGTCCGCAAACGCGCCGGCAAGGCCGAGGATCGCCTGGAGATCCGGATCGCCGAGGTGATCAGCGACCAGGAGCACGAGCTGGACGAGGTCGCCGGGCTCGAGAAGGACGGCGTCGAGAAGCACCTGCAGGAGGCGCTTGCGGCCGCTCCGGACCGGCTCGAGG
>JBDSOJ010000114.1:0-3763 GCA_039914895.1 Gaiellaceae bacterium | reverse complement strand
TAGTGGGCGAGGCTAAGCGATCGGCGCCGGTCGGGCGTTGCGTTCGAACTTGTGCCAGCCCGTGTCTCGGCGGAGGAACCGCCAGGTGCCCTTCGCTCGCGCAAGCACGATCAGCGGGCGGTAGACGACGAGGTCGAGCGGGCCGAGAATGATCAGCCTGAGCAGATCCCGAAGCCCATAGGCGCGAGAGGTCCGGTCTTCGAGCAGGACGGCTGCGGTCGCGAAGATTGCGTTCGCGAAGGTGATCGCAGCCAGCATCAGCAGGGAGGCGACGAGTGGGAACGCGCCGACGGCGAAGCCGCCGACGATCCCGAGCAGCGCGAGGACCTCGAAGACCGGCGCGACCACTTCGGAGACGAGGAAGAATGGCACTCCGAGGAGACCGACGGTCCCGTAGCGCGGATTGAAGAGCATCTTCCGGTAGTGGAACACCGTCTCCATGATCACCCGCTGCCAGCGCTCCCGCTGCGCGATCAGCCGGCTCACGCGATCAGGCCCTTCGGTCACTCCGACTGTCTCGGAGAGCGAGAGGATCTTGTACTCCCGCCCCTCCCGGCGGAACTTCTCGTGGATCCGGAACGTCAGCTCGATGTCCTCGCAGGTGAACTCCGTCGAGAACCCGTCAACCTCCTCGAGAACGTCGCGCCGCCAGATCTGGAAGGCGCCGACGGCGCACAGCATCATGTTCAGCCGCGTCCAGCCGAGGCGATTGTTGAAGAAGGATCGGAGATAGTCGAGGTGCTGGAAGGCAAGCAACGGCCTGCGATCGACCCGGCAAGGGGCGCCGGCCCCGTTGAACGCGGTCTCCGGCACGCCGTGGATCGCGACGTGGCCGGTGACGCCGATCACGCGCGCCGGGTCCGAGAGCACGAGTCGCATGCCGTCCAGGAGCGCATTGCGGGTGAGAATCGTGTCTCCGTCGACGCCGCACACGTATCGGTAGCGCGCGAAGTTCAGGCCGCAGTTGAGGGAGTCGGCCTTGCCGCCGTTCTCCTTGTCGATCACGAGGAGCTGTGGGTGCGTCCGACTGCGATAGATGCCGCGGACCGGCTGCGTGGCGAAGGTTTTCCGATAGAAGCGCTCGACGCGCTCGAGCTGGAAGGCGGAGCGCAACACGGCGAATGTCTCGTCGGTCGAGCCGTCGTTGACGATCACGACCTCGTACTCGGGGTAGTCGACCTGAAGAAACGAGGTCGCCGCGATGACTGCGATCGGCGCCTCGTTGTACATCGGCGCGATGATGCTGGCCGGGATCGTCAGCCGCGACTCGCGAATCAGCTCGTAGTCGTCGGCCCGGCGGCCGCGGGCACGGGTGGCTCGCTCGATGCCAGAGAAGGCGAGCATGAACGCGTAAGCCCCGTAGACGAGCGCGAGGTACGCGGCGCAGGCTGCGACGCTCCACTGGATCAGGGTCGGGACGAGGCCGCCGGAGCTCACGCGGCCACCACCTTCGCCGGAGGCGCTGCCAGGTTTCGGAGATGCGATCGGCCTCCGCCAGCCGGGAGCGCCGTCGCGCGATCGTCGCGGCGAGCGCTTTAGCCTCGGGGTCACCGAGCTCGGCCGCGGCGAGAAGGTCGTGCAGATGATCCGAGCCGACCACGATCTCGAGCGCCCCGTCCCGGGCAAACCTGTCGACATGCTCGAGGGCGACGACGGCAGCTCTGAAACCTTCGGCTCCGAGGGCAAGCAGGCTCTCCTTCGCGGCTTGCGCGCACCCACCAGTTGGTGTCCGCGAGCAGCGGCACCACGTCGCCGGCGAGCTGGTCGATCCTCGCCTCACCGATCCCACGGGCCGCATGGGCCCGGACGTAGAAGACACCGTCCGCCAGCAGGCGACGCAGGACGGGCTTCGAGACTTCGGGTTCGACCTTCCCCAGTGCTTCCGCGGCCGCTGCGCGGACGCTCGGATCGAGGTCGCTCGCGCGGAGCGCCAGCGCGGTCACAACGGACTTCTCTTTGGGCTCCCGGCCGAGCAGCGCCACGGCCCAGAAGCGAAGGCCTGCCTCGGGATGCGCAGCGAGCTCGAGCAGCTGGCCGTGGGTGCGCGCGGATCTCGGCTCGAGCTCGGTGGCGGTACGGGAGCGCGGATATCGCCCCTCGACGAGCACGTCGAGGAGCAGGATGTCGGCCGCTCGCGTCGAGAGCTCCGACGTCAGGCGTACGGCGCTCGCCACGATCGACACGTCCTCCTCCGCCAACGCGGCACGGAGAAGGCTGATTGCCTGCGGAGAGTCCGACCGCACGATGATCGTCAGCGCACGGAGCCGGGCGGCCTTCCGGACGCCGGCGGCACTGCACCGCAGCAAGGAAGAGCTCCTCCTGCACGAGCGCCCGCGCGGCGATCACGCTCGCAGGTGATCTCCTCCCGAGTGCGACCTGGTGCAGCCTTCGTTCTCGACAGGTCACCCGCCTGGAGCTTGCCGCTCTCCAGCCCTTCGACGTCGCCTGCTCGTCGGAGCAGCGCGCGGTCGTGGACGTACCGGCTGCCCAGGATCCACGCAGAGAGCGCGATCCAGCACGGTCCGAGGGACGTGGCGGTGACGAGAAGCAAGAGCGTTGGGAACACGCACGAGCCATCGGCGCCCCGCGTCGTTCTTGATCACCCTTCTGGTCACGACTTCGCCGGAAGCCCAAGCAGGTGACGAAGCGCGCGCAGGGAATATGGCTGCACCTGACAACGCCGAAAGGAGGCCAGCGCTCAGCCTCTTAGTGATCATCCTGATCGTGATCGTCGTGCTCGCATTGCTCGGCTTCTTCGGACGCGGGCGCTTCTAGGCGGAGGGGGCGAGGCTCGGAGACGATCTCGCCCCTCTCCCAGCTCCAAGCTCACCGGGTGGCCCCGCGTCGAGCTAGAGCAAGCTGCTCGGATCGACGGGGGCGGTGCCGGAGTCGGACCTCGACCCGGAGCCGGACGAGCCTCCGGAGTCGTCACCGGCACAGTGGCCCCAGACGGGCCGGTGTCCTGGACGAGCTGCGCGACCGGTCCGTCGCTCGAGGCGCCGCTCGGCGTCGTGGAGCCCGCGTCGAGGGCGCCCGTGGGCGGCCTCGATCGTCTCGTCGGCGAGCTCGACCGTGACCGTCACGGGCTCGCGCACGAGCCCGACCGCGTTCGGGTCGACGCGCAGTCCTCGGTCTGCCGTCCCTCGTCGGATCTCCTGCCGGAAGTAGCGGCCGCGGTAGAGCAAGCCGACCCCGACGAGGCGGCCGCCGAGCTCGGCAGCCGCCTTCAGGTGGTGACCGGCGAGGATTCCGAGGCCACCCGAGTAGATCGGCAGCCGCTCGTGCAGCCCGAACTCCATGCTGAAGTAGGCGACGAGGAGGCCCGCCCGTCGAGGACAGTTCGTTTCCTCCCCGGCGTGGTCGCCGCGCGGGGACCGCATCTCGTTCATCCGCAGGTGCTGGACCGCCTGTACCCAGACCGACGCCGGCTTGTGGACGGCGGGTTCGCGGGGCGAGCGGCCGCGCAAGCTGGTTGCGAACGCCCACCACGCCGCCTGGTCGCCCGACGGGACGCGACTCGCGGTCATCGAGGCAGAGAACCGAACTATCCACATCGTTTCCGCGAGCGGGAAGTCGCTCCGAATGCTCCGCCTGAACGCCAATCACGTCTCGTGGCAGCCCAACTACACCCGTTCGGGCGGGGCGAGGGCCGACCGGCTGTCCGGCACACCGAACGGCGAGTCGATCTGCGGGCTCGGAGGCTCGGATCGCATCACCGGCAGCAGCGGCCGCGACCGCCTCTTCGGCGGCGACGGCAACGACA
>JBDSOJ010000103.1:0-10623 GCA_039914895.1 Gaiellaceae bacterium | reverse complement strand
TCGAAGCCGGTCAGCTCAGGTGGGAGCTCGCGGCCGTCGGCGTGGACGATTCGGACGTTGTCCACGCCGAGACGGCGGATGTTCGCCTCCAGCTCTCGGGCGCGGGCCTCGTTGACCTCGACGGCGACGACCTCGCCGGCGAGCATCGTCGCCTTGCCGCCGGGCGCGGCGCAAAGGTCGAGCGTACGCTCGCCGGCCCGGGAGCCGACGACGAGCCCGGCGAGCTGGGAGCCACGGCTCTGCGGCCAGATCTCGCCTCTGTGCAGGGCTTTCTCGTCGACTCGGGTGACCTCGTACGCGTTCGGGATGTTCGTTTCGGACCCCGCCGGGATCTGACCCCGGACATGTCTGACAACGACGGGTGGGGGTTCGTTCTGCGCCCGCATCAGCGCCAACGCCTCCTCCTCGCCGAGATCGCGGCGCCAGACATCCCAGATCCAGTCGGGGTAGGAGTGCTTCAGCGGGCCTTCGGGGAGCTCCGCGAGCAGCCGCTCGATCCCGTCGCCGACGCGGCGCAGGACGGCATTCGCGAACGGGACGGCCCGCTCGAGACCGGCGCCGCGGACGAGCTCGACCGACTCGTTCACGGCCGCATAACGCGGAACGCCGCCGAGGTAGGCGAGCTGGAAGGCGCCGAGGCGCAGGGCGTCGCGGACAGGCGCGTCGAGCTTCCGCACGGGCCGCTTCCCGAGCGTCTCGATCGCGTGATCGAGCGTGCGAACGCGCTGGACGGTCCCGAAGGCGAGTTGCCGAGCGAGGGCGCGATCGCGATCGTCGAGCGCTGCGGACGCGGAGCGGAGCGCCCGGTCGGCGTAGGCGCCCTCCTCGAAGACACGGCGGACGACGTCGTACGCAGCCTTGCGGGCCGGCGCGACCGTCATCGCAGGCCGCGCACGAACGCGTCGTAGGACATCCGGCTCCCGCCCTCGGGTTGCACCTCGACCGGGACGAGCTCTCCGTCCGCGAGCCGCGCCTTCCAGATCGTCACGCGCCGGCCGTGCAGCTCGCCGCGGGCGCCGATGTGCGGCGAGAGCGCGCGGATCCGGTTCAGGCTCTCCTCCGAGCGGGAGAGGTCGAGCTCGCGGTCGGCCGCCTCGATCTTGGCCGCGTAGGTGGGCTCGCCCTGCTGTGGTGAGAACGCGGGCTCAGGGAGCACCTCGTCGAGCAGCTCGACCGCGAGCTCCGCCGACCGCGCGTAGACCGCTCCCGCATCGTCCTCCGGCGTCAGCGTGAACGCGCGCTGGGCGGCGATCGGGCCGGCGTCGAGCTCCTTCACCGTCTCGTGGATCGTCACGCCCGTCTCCTCGTCCCCGGCCAGCAACGCCCGCTCGACCGGAGCCGCGCCGCGCCAGCGCGGCAGCAGCGATGGATGGACGTTGAGCCAGAGCCCCCGTTCGAGCAGGCTCTCCGGGATCAGCAGACCGTACGCGGCGACGACGACGGCGTCGCCCGGCAGCTCCAGCTCGGCTGTGGGCCGCTCGGGCTGGAGCACGGGGATCCCGAGGCGCTCGGCGACGAGCTTCGCCGGCGGGGGTGCGAGCTTCCGGCCGCGCCCGGACGGGCTGTCCGGCCGGGTCAGCAGCGTTGCGACGTGATGCCGCGCGGCGAGCCGTTCGAGCACGTCCGCGCCGAAGGGCGCCGTGGCGGCGACCGAGATCCTCATGCCTAGAAGCTTGACGTGCGCAGCGTCGCGAGCGCGGCCTTGCGTGATCCGTCGTCCGTGCGCTCGAGCATGAGGACGCCGTCGAGGTGGTCGAGCTCGTGCTGGACAACGCGGGCGTCCAGCTCCTCCAGCTCCAGCTTGATCGGCGCGCCGGTCACGTCCCAACCCTCGATCGTGACCTCGAGCGCACGCTCGACCGGGACGAGCGCGCCCTGGAGTGACAGGCAGCCTTCGTCGGCGACCTCCGTCGAGCGCGAGCGCTTCACGATCTCCGGGTTGACGATCGCGGCCACGTCCTCGTCGTCGGCGGGCTGGAAGACGAACAGCCGCTGGAGCACGCCGACCTGCGTCGCCGCGAGCCCGACGCCGCGTGCGTCGTGCATCAGGTCTGCCATCTTCTCGGCCAGGCGCGCCAAGTCGTCGTCGAACCGCTCCACCTCGCGCGCCCGCATCCGCAGGACCGCGTCCGGGTACTGGCGGATCTGCGCGAGCGCGACGCGGCGCCGTGCGCGCGCCTCGGCATCGAGTTGCCGCTCGTCCACCTCCTCGCCGCCCTCGGGGGCCGGACCGACGCCGTCCGTAGTCATCGCCCGAGTCTAATCTCGCCTGGCTACGAGATCGACTGGGGATCGACGTCGACGACGGCGTTGACGCCGGCTCGACGCATCGCCGGCGCCGCCGCTGCGAGCACCCGTCCCGCCGCGGCGGCGAGCGCCCGCGGGCTGTCCGTCTTCGCCACCAGCTGGGAGCGATGGCGGCCGCGGAGACGCAGGAGCGGCGCCGGGCCGAGCAGGTCGGCGCCCTCGACCTCTCTCTTGAGCTCGCGCAGGAGCCGTTCCGGCGCGTCGGGGTCGGAGCCGGAGGCGACGATCGAGATCAGGTGCCGGAACGGCGGGTAGCCGAGCTCGCGGCGGCGTCCGAGCTCCTCGGTGAGGAAGCCGGCAACGTCGTGGCGCGCCGCATAGCGGAGCGGCAGCGCGTCGGGCTGGAACGTCTGGACGATCACCTTCCCCGGCGCGTCGCGGCCGCTGCGGCCGGCGAGCTGCGTCACGAGCTGAAAGGTGCGCTCCTCGGCCCTGAAGTCCGGCAGGGCGAGCCCGGTGTCGGCGTCGACGACCGCCGCGAGTGAGACGCCCGGGAAGTGATGGCCCTTCGCCACCATCTGCGTTCCGATCAGGACGACACGATCGGAGGCGACGAAGCTGTCGAGCGCCTCACGAAGCGCACCCGGCTTTGAGGCCGTATCCGCGTCGAGCCGGATCCGGCGCAGCTCCGGAACGCGCTTCGCCAGCTCCGACTCGAGCTTCTGCGTGCCCGCGCCGATCCGCGCCAGCTCCGCTGAGCCGCACTCGGGGCATGACTCCGGAACCGCCTCAGAGTGGCCGCAGTGGTGGCAGTGAAGCCGCGCGTCGCCGTGCAGCGTCAGCGCCACGTCGCAGAGGCCGCACCGGCGCGAAGTGCCGCAGGCGCGGCAGTGGATCGCCGGCGCGAGGCCGCGGCGATTGAGCAGCAGGATCGCCTTGCCACCGTGCTCCGAGATCCGCCCGAGCTCGGCGAGCAGCGGCGCCGAAAGCGGATAGCCGGCCTCGTGGCGGAGGTCGACGATCTTCACGCTCGGCATCGGGGCGCCCAGCCGCTCCCCAAGCTCGAGACGCTCGAGCCGCTCCCAGCTCTCCGGCCGCGGCGTCGCGCTGCCGTAGACGGCGACGGCGCCCTCGAGCGCAGCCCGCTTGGCGGCAACCGTGCGGGCGTCGTAGCGGGGATCCGACTCCTGCTTGTAAGAGGAGTCGTGCTCCTCGTCGACGCAGATCAGACCGAGGTTCGGCACCGGCGCGAACACCGCCGAGCGCGCGCCGACCACCACGGGCGCCTCGCCGGCGACGATCCGCTCCCGCTCGTCGCGCCGCTCGGCCTCGGTCAGGCCCGAGTGCAGCACGGCGATCCGGTCGCCGAACCGGGCCTGGAAGCGGCCGAGCGTCTGCGGCGTCAGGGCGATCTCGGGGACGAGCACGATCGCGCCCTTCCCGCGCGCGAGCGCCGCCGCGCAGGCCTGGAGGTAGACCTCGGTCTTGCCGCTGCCGGTCGCGCCCGCGAGGAGTAGATGCGCGCCGCCGCCGTCGATCGCCCCGACGATCCGCGCCAC
This sequence comes from Gaiellaceae bacterium, assembly GCA_039914895.1. Lineage (GTDB taxonomy): Bacteria > Actinomycetota > Thermoleophilia > Gaiellales > Gaiellaceae > Gaiellasilicea. The sequence goes on along the minus strand of JBDSOJ010000103.1, from coordinate 6,817 downwards.
CGCCCGCACCTGCGGCGACGTCAGCTCCGCCGGCTGGGCCTCGCCGGCCATGCCCGCGCCCGTCATCCGCCTGTCGCCCCGGCGGGCGCGCAGCTTCGGCGCCACGAGCTCGAGCGCGCGGGCCGGTGTCGACCCGTAGTAGTCGGCGAGCCAGAGCGCCAGCTCGACGAGCGCGGGCGGCAGCTCGTAGAGGACGGCCTGGATCGGCGCCGTCTTGACCCCGGCCGGCGCCTCGACCCCGGTCGCGACCACGACCCCGCGCGCGGCCGAGCGGCCGAAGCGAATCGAGACGACCGCGCCGACGCCGACGCCGTCCGGCACCTCGTATGTGAACGGCCGCGCGACGGAGCGGGACGGGACGAGCGGATAGACCTCTGCGAGCATGACGCTGACCACCGTAACCGCGCCGGAGGTCGTGTAAGGTTGCCCTTACATGGCCTGCGGGATGATCTGTTGCCACGGGGTCGCGAAACGCTTCGGCGCCGTTCAGGCCGTGGACCGCGCGCAGCTCTGCGTCGAGCGCGGCGAGTTCGTCGCCCTGCTCGGCCCGTCCGGCTGCGGCAAGACGACACTGCTGCGGCTGGTCGCGGGCTTCGAGGAGCCCGAGGCCGGCACGGTCGAGGTCGCCGGCGTGCCGGTCGCCGGCAACGGTGCCTGGGTGCCGCCCGAGCGCCGCAAGGTCGGCATGGTCTTTCAGGACTACGCCCTCTTCCCGCACCTGACGGTCGCCGAGAATGTCGGCTTCGGCCTCCCGCGCAAGGAGCGGAGGACGCGCGTGCCCGCCGTGCTCGCGCTCGTCGACCTCTGCGGTCTCGGCGAGCGCTACCCGCATGAGCTCTCCGGCGGCCAGCAGCAGCGCGTCGCGCTGGCGCGTGCGCTCGCGCCCGGCCCGGAGCTCGTCCTGCTCGACGAGCCGTGGTCGAACATCGACCCGCACCTGCGCTCCTCGATGCGCGACGAGCTGGCCCGGATCCTGCGCGCGATCCACGTCACGGTCGTCCTCGTCACGCACGACCGTGAGGAGGCGTTCTCGCTCGCCGACCGGATCGCGCTGATGCGGAACGGGGCCGTCGTCCAGGAGGGCACGCCGGAGGAGGTCTACCTCGCCCCCGCCACCCGCTGGGCAGCCGAGTTCGTCGGCGCCGGCAACTTCCTCCCCGGCACGCTCGCAAACGGCGTCGTCAAGACGCCCGTCGGCCTCTTCCCCGCCGGCAACGCCTGCCAGGGCAGCGCGGTCGAGGTGCTGATCCGGCCGGAACTGCTCGAGCTCGAGCCCGATCCTGCCGGTCACGGCGAGGTGATCGGCCGCGAGTTCCGCGGCCACGACGTCTTCTACCGCGTCCTGCTCGACGGCGTCGAGCTGGTCTCGCAGCGCCCCTCGAACGAGCAGGTGCCGCTCGGCTCGCGTGTCACCGTGCGGCCGCACGCCTCCCGCGTCACCGTCTTCTCGTAGATCGGTAAGGTGCGCCACGCACTTGCTGTAAGGCAACCCTTACAATTTTGAGGAGAACGAAAGAGATGAAGAGGGCAGTTTTCCTGCTCGCGGCGCTCGCGCTCGCAGGCTGCGGCGGCGACGAAGGCGCTAGCGACACGCTCACCGTCTACTCGGGACGCGAGGAGGAGCTGGTGGCGCCGCTCTTCGACCGTTTCGAGGAGGAGACCGGGATCGACGTCGAGGTGCGCTATGCGGACAGCGCCGAGCTCGCCGCGACGATCGCGGAGGAGGGCGGCAACTCGCCCGCCGACGTCTTCTTCGCGCAGGATCCCGGCTCGCTCGGCGCTGTCGAGGAGCACCTCGTCGAGCTGCCGCAGGCCGTGCTCGACCGGGTCGACGAGCGCTTCCGCGATGCCGAGGGCCGCTGGGTCGGCACCTCCGGCCGCGCGCGCGTGCTCGTCTACAACACCGACGAGCTCGCCGCCGACGAGGTCCCCGACTCCGTCTTCGACCTGACCGACCCGAAGTGGAAAGGCAAGGTCGGGTTGCCGCCGACGAATGCGTCCTTCCAGGCGTTCGTCACCGCGATGCGCCTCGACATCGGCGACGAGCGCACCCGCGAGTGGCTCGAGGCGCTGAAGGCGAACGATCCCAGGCTCTACGAGAAGAACACGCCGGTCGTCGAGGCGGTCGCCGCGGGCGAGATCCAGGTCGGGCTCGTCAACCACTACTACCTCTACCTCGTCAAGAAGGAGCTCGGGGAGGACGCGCCGATCGCGAACAAGTACCTCCCGGGCGACGATCCGGGCGCGCTCGTCAGCGTCGCCGGTGCCGGCATCCTGAGCGAGGCGGAGCACGCCGACGCGGCCGAGCGGTTCGTCGAGTTCCTGCTCGCGGACGAGCAGCAGCGCTTCTACACCGCCGAGGCCGAGGAGGCCGAGATCCCGCTCGTCGCGGGGATCGATCCGAAGCAGGGCGTGCCGACGCTCGAAGCGCTCGCGGGCCGCGGTCCCGACGTCGACCTCTCCTCGTTCGGCGACGAGCTCGAGCGGACGCTCGAGCTGCTGAACGAGACCGGCTACACGTCGTGATCCGCCAAGCACGATGAATCGGGCGGGTCGAGGGAGGGCGCCGTACTCCCTCATCCTGCCCGCCTGCCTCACCGTCGCGCTGCTGCTGCTCCCGCTCGGCTACCTCGTCGTGCGCGCGGGCGGCGGCGGCGGCCGTGGGTTGCGCGTGCTGACGCGGTCGAGCACGCTCGACCTGCTCTGGAGCACCGGCCTGCTCGTCGTCGGCGTCACATTCGCGTCGATCACAATCGGCGTTTCGGTCGCCTGGCTGACAACGCGCACCGATCTCCCGGGCCGCCGTTTCTGGGCCGTCGGGGCCGCGCTGCCGCTCGTGATCCCGAGCTACGTGGCGGCGTTCTGCCTGCTCGGCGCGTTCGGGCCGCGCGGCCTGCTCCAGCAGCTGCTCGGGGTCGAGCGGCTGCCGGAGATCTATGGCTACTGGGGCGCGCTTGCGGCGCTGACGCTCTCGACCTACCCGTACGTGCTGCTACTCGTCTCAGCGGCGCTACGCGGGCTCGACCCGGCCATGGAGGAGGCCGGCCGAGGACTCGGCAGGACACCGCTCGAGGTCTTCCGCCGCGTGACGCTGCCCGCACTGCGGCCGTCGATCGGCGCCGGCGCGCTGCTCGTCGCCCTGTACACGCTCTCGGACTTCGGCGTTGTCTCGCTGATGCGCTACGACGCGCTCACCCGCGCGATCTACCTCCAGTACCGCTCGCTCTTCGACCGGACGCCTGCGGCCGTGCTGGCGCTCGTGCTCGTGGCGCTCACGGCGCTCGTACTCTGGCTCGAAGGGCGCTGGCGCCGGCGAGTCTCCCGCAGCGGCCCGGGGACGGCGCGGCAGCCCCGGCCGCACCGGCTCGGCCGCTGGCGCTGGCCGGCGCTCGTGTACTGCGCGACCGTCGTCGGCGCGTTCCTCGCCGTCCCGGCCGCGGTGCTCGTCTACTGGCTGGCGCGCGGGCTCGACCGGGCCGAGCTGCCCTGGCGCGAGGTCGTCAACTCGATGTCCGCCTCCGCGCTCGCCGCCGTCGCCGCGGCGTTGGCCGCGATCCCGATCGCGCTGCTCGCGACCCGCTACACCTCGCGGAGCACCCGCCTGCTCGAGCGCCTCGCGTTCGCAGGCAATGCGCTTCCAGGAATCGTGATCGCGCTCTCACTCGTCTTCTTCGCCGCGAACTACGCGAGCCCGCTCTACCAGACGCTCGCGCTGCTCGTCTTCGCCTACGTCGTCCGCTTCCTGCCGCAGGCGCTCGCGGGCGTCGAGTCTGCGCTCTCCTCGGTCAGCCCGCGCGTCGAGGAGGCTGCTCGGGCGCTCGGGCGCAGCCCGCTCCGTGCGTCGCTGACGGTGACCGTACCGCTGATCCGCTCTGGCATCTTCGCCGGCGCCGCGCTCGTCTTCCTCTCCGCGATGAAGGAACTGCCGGCGACGCTGCTGCTGCGCCCGATCGGCTTCGAGACGCTCGCGACGGAGATCTGGAAGCTGACATCGGTGGGTTCCTACTCGCGCGCTGCGCTGCCGGCGCTGCTGTTGATCGCGGTGTCGGCGCCGTTCGTCTACTTCCTCTCCTCCCGCCACGAGCCCGGGAAAGTCGAGCACGGCTAGAGTGGACTGATGGCCGGGCACAGCGTCGACGAGTACCTGGAGACGATCTACTTCCTCGCCTTCCCGATCGGCGAGTACCGGCCCGATCCGAACTCATCGACCGCGATCGCGTCCCGGGTCGCCGAGATGCTCGGCGTGTCGCGCGCATCCGCCGGCGAGATGCTGAAGCGGCTCGAGGTCGACGGCCTCGTCGAGCGCGGCGAGCAGAAGGAGGCGATCCTGACCGAGATCGGGATCGAGCGCGCCGAGCGCGTCGTGCGCAAGCACCGTGTGATCGAGCGGCTGCTCACCGACTTCATGGGCTACACGGCCGGTGAGTCCCACATCCACGCGGACGAGCTCGGCGACACCTTCTCCGACGACATGGTTGAGCGGATCGAGGAGAAGCTCGGCCACCCTGAGCGCTGCCCCCACGGCTGGCCGATCGACCCCGCGTTCGAGCAGGCCGAGAACAAGGAGCTGGCGCCGCTCGCCGATCTCGAGACCGGCCGCGAGGCCGAGATCGTCCGTCTCGCCGAGCACGACGGCGAGCTCCTGCACTGGTTCTACGACGAAGGCTTCACGCCGGGCACACGGGTCGTGATCCGCGAGCGGCAGCCCGCCGCGGCGCAGTTCAAGGTGCTGCTCGGCGATGAGGGCGAGCGTTCGATCGGCGAGAAGGCCGCGAACGGCCTGTACGTCCGCCCGAGCTGAACGACTTGCTCCGCCTACACCTCGGAGAAACGCACATCGACGCGCGTGAAGCCGAGCGAGCGCAGCAGCCCTTCGAGCAGCAGCCGTGTGTTGCGCTCCGCGCGCGCGAGCAGGCCGGAGCCGTCTCGCGCGGCGTCCGCGAGCTTCTCCTCGGCGAGCGGATACAGGTCGCGCTCGATCGATCCGCCGTCGCCGAACAGCGACTGCAGCCGGTCGATCGCGCCCCGGTCGCGGTCGTAGACGTACGAGCGCTCGAGGTCGAGCTCCGGCTCGCGGAAGCTCGCGGGCGGCAACTCGATCGAGACGCTGCGACGTTCGTCGGAGACCTCGACCGCGGACTCGTCCAGCCCCGTGAAATCGACGCCGGCGTCGACCGACCCGACCGCGACGAAGAGCACCCGCTCGCCCTTCACCTTGGCCGGAAGGAAGCGTGCGTCTTGCTCGACGTCGACGATCACCTCGAAGTGGCCGCTCGCCGCGCGGAAGTCGCGCAGGTTCTCGATCGACTTCAGCACCGCCGGGCCGGTGCGGTCGATGGTCTCCTCTGTGAACGGGTTGGCGAAGTCGGGGACGAGATCCTTGACCCAGCCGACGACGAGGAAGCCGAAGAGAAGGACGAGCCCGAGCGCGACCGGGCCGGTGGGCAGGCGGTCGGGGCGTCTGGAGCTAGACGGAGGCGGGCGTGGCAAGACCGGCGGCCTCGCGGAGCGTGTCGGCCTTGTCCGTCCGCTCCCAGGTGAAGTCGCGGTCCTCGCGGCCGAAGTGGCCGTATGCGGCTGTCTTCTCGTAGATCGGCCGGCGCAGGTCGAGATCGCGCAGGATCGCCGCCGGACGCAGGTCGAAGTGGTCGTGCACGAGCTGCTCGATCCGCTCCTGCGTCAGCCCCCCGGTCTCCGTGCCGAAGGTGTCAACGAGGACGGAGAGCGGGTGCGCGACGCCGATCGCGTAGGCGACCTGGATCTGACAGCGGTCGGCGAGGCCTGCGGCGACGACGTTCTTCGCCACGTAGCGCGCCGCGTACGCCGCCGAGCGGTCGACCTTGGTCGGATCCTTGCCGGAGAACGCACCGCCGCCGTGCGGCGCCGCGCCGCCGTAGGTGTCGACGATGATCTTGCGGCCGGTGAGGCCTGTGTCGCCCATCGGTCCGCCGATCACGAACTTGCCGGTCGGGTTGACGTAGACGAAGTCCTTCTCCTCGAGGCGCTTCTCGTCGTAGAACGCATGCGGCAGGATCGGGCGCAGCACGTGCTCGATCAGGTCGGGCTTGATCAGCGCCTCGGAGTCGAGCCCGTCGCGGTGCTGCGTCGAGACGAGTACGCGCTCGATCTCGACCGGCCGCTGGTGACCGTGCTCGTCGACCTCGTAGCGGACCGTCACCTGCGCCTTGCCGTCCGGGCGGAGGTACGGGAGCACGTCGGCCTTGCGCACCTCGGAGAGGCGCTTGCAGATCCGGTGCGCGAGCTGGATCGGCAGCGGCATCAGCTCGTCGGTCTCGTTCGAGGCGTAGCCGAACATCATCCCCTGGTCGCCGGCGCCGACGCGGTCGAGCGGATCGCCGTCGCCGTGCTGGGCCTCGAAGGAGTCGTCGACGCCCTGCGCGATGTCGGCCGACTGCTCGTCGATCGCGACCATGACACCGCAGGTCTCGGCGTCGAAGCCGTACTTGGCGCGCGTGTAGCCGATGCCGGCGATCGTCTTGCGCACGAGCCTCGGAATGTCGACGTACGTCTCGGTCGTGATCTCGCCCGCGACGACCACGAGGCCGGTCGTGATCAGCGTCTCGCAGGCGACGCGGCCGGTGGGATCGTCGGTGAGGACGGCGTCGAGGACCGCGTCCGAGACCTGGTCGGCGATCTTGTCGGGATGCCCTTCGGTGACCGACTCGGAGGTGAAGGAGAACGTGCGCGCAGCCATCGAGGAGCAAGTCTAGCCGTCGGAGTAGCCGCCGCACTGCGTGATCTCGAGCACCAGCGCGTAGTTCCGTGCCGCCGCGCCCGCGGTGTTGGCGTCGACGAG
>JBDSOJ010000082.1:0-9624 GCA_039914895.1 Gaiellaceae bacterium | reverse complement strand
TTCATATGTCCCCCTAAGTAGAAGTAGCGCCGAATGGCGTAACCCCTCTAATGCCCCGGAGCAGGCGCCAAGAAACCATCAGCAGCTCCACGAGGTCTCGTTTTTGCGCCGCGCGGTGCGAGGGGGTGCGTTCAGGCGCTTCCTAAGAATGACGAGTCATGGCTAGCGGACTCGGATGCGCTTCGATCCGATCACGCGAGTGCCCACGAACCAGCTGAAGGTCGTGTATGTCGCGAGCAAACGAGTACTCACGGTCAGTCTCTCGCTCGCGCCCGAATTCCAGCTGTAACCCGCCAACATGTCTCTCAGGCAGAGACGCTTGAGTGCCTTGGTCAGGTAGCAAACCCGATACGGGAGCTTCTCGCCTAGCGGGGTCGCCGAGATGCTCAACGTCACGGCCGCCGAGTAGCTCTGCCGCGTCGCTCCGACGACATACTTAACGGCGGGCCTCGGCACGACTAGAGTCGCCATCGCGGAGTATCCGTCGGCACACGAAGGGTCGAAGCCGCCGTTTTGGTAGCAGAGGTTGAAGTCCGGCGAGGCGCGTACGAGAACGTAATAGGTGCCGGGATCGATCTGCGACTCCGACAGCCAACGTCCAGCGGCGACCTCGGAGTCGGTCATGAGGTCGAACTCGACCTGATTCTCGGAGAAGAAGCTGCCGTCGCTTCCACGCTCAGGCTTCGACGCGATCTCGATCACAACGTGGTCGGACTTGGGAGCCGAGAAGGTGACGATTGGATGCCGCGTTTGCTGGCTGACGCTGGTGATCGTCGGAGGAACAGCCAGCGCCGTGCCGCTCCAGACGAGCGACGTCCCGCAGAGCGCGAGGATGACGACGAGTCTCATGCGCACATCGTGCGTGTCGCGTGCCGCAATTACAAGGACGCGCTTTGAACGTGGCAGCGAGCGCAGAGCAACTCGAGGTTGCTGAGTTCGTTGCTGCCGCCGGCGGCGAGCGGGACGCGGTGGTGTACCTCGAGGCGCTCGCTGGAGCCGCAGCGGACGCAGGCTTGGTCGCGTGCGTGTACGGCGGTGCGGAGCTTGTCCCACTTCCAGCCGCTCGCGATCTTCCGTCTGCCCGTCCAGTTGTCGCGTTGGCGGGTACAGGTGGTGCAGCGTGAGCCGCGGGTGCGTTGGCCGCAGTCGAGGCAGCGGGTTGTCAGAGCCACGCTGCTACGCGCTCCTCAGCACGCTTGAACCGCTGACGGGAAAGGCGTACGTTGTGACAGCGGCCTGCGGCTGCTCTTCCGTGAAGGTGTTGAACACTTCCCATTAAGGTGTTGAACCGGCTCCTTCATGAAAGATGATTCCGGTGCGGCGGCTCCCCCCCGACGCACTGAGGTCGTGCGGGCCGCGGGCCGCTTGTTCTCGGTCAAAGCCATCCGATCACCTGGACTGGTTCGGGCTGGTTCTCCATCGCTTCGAGGGCCATGCACATCGCGATGATCGAGTCGTTCGGCTGCTCGAGGCTGGGTTTGTCGAGGCGCCAGCCGCGCCGGTTGTGGCGGGCGATCGTGTTCGCCATGTGCTGCCGGAGCTCTTCGTTGTCTGGGAGGGTGAGCCGTTGTTGGACGACGGCCTGGTAGAGGCGGTCGGAGGCGGGCACCATCCGCACGTCGGTCTGGGGGAAGGCGGTGACGACGATGCGCTCCTGCTCGAGTTCTTGTGCTGCTTGGCCGAATCGCCAGGGGTCGTACATGACTTCGCGGAGCTCGTACTTCGAGGCGAGCTCTCGGATGAGGTCGATGCAGTCGAGGACGCCGGCGTCGCCGTGGTAGATCTCGCAGCCGACGTGGTGCGCCTGGTTGATCCAGACGACCGCTGAGGCGCTCTTGTCGCCGCCAACGTCGACGCCAACCCAGACCGGCTCGCCGTCCCTGAAGCTGGGTTGGCCGACGCATGTCTGCCAGGCACCGGCGGGAAGCCAGTGCGATTCCCGTTGCGTCCATTGGTTGGCGTGGAAGCGCCGGTACGCCATCGCGGGGACGGCTTCGCGCTGCTCCTGCAATGCTTCGAGCGTGATCCAGGAGGCCGGGCTCGAGGACGCGTTCGGGCCGACACGGCTCGAGCAGCTACGGCCGAGCGAGGTGGTCGGCTACCGCACGCGCATGCTCGACGACGGGTTCGCGGCGGCCTCCGTCGCCCGCGACCTGGCGATCCTGCACTCGTTCCTCGACTGGGCGACGATGAAGGAGTACGTCCCCCGCAACGTCAGCGACGGTGTCCCCTATCCGAAGGCGGCGCAACGGGAGGGCACGCCGCTAACACCGGCCCAGGTACAGCGGCTCCTACCGGCGTTCGATGACGAGCAGGCGCGTATCTACTTTCTGCTGCTCGTTCTCTCCGGCGTACGGCGGGCGGAGGCGCAGGCTCTCCGCTGGGCCGACGTTGATCAGGTCGATCAAGTCATCCGCGTGCGGAAGTCAAAGACACGGACGGGTGTGCGGTCGATCGCGATCGTGCCCGCTCTCGCCGACGCGCTCGCCGAGCATCGCAATCGCTCTCCCTTCCAGGGTGACGACGAGTACGTGTTCTGCAACCCGGAGACAGGCAGCAAGTATCGAGCCAGCGTGTTCAAGCTGGCACTCGAGGCGGCGTGCACGCTGGCTCGAGTGGATCTGCCGGACGGGTTCCGGCCCCAGCACGACCTGCGCGTGACGAGCATCACCTCGGATGCGATCGCGGGCGCGACCCCGACCGCGTTGAAGTCGAAGGCTGGGCACTCGAGCATGGCGACTACGGAGCGGTACGTGAAGCTCGCAGGTGTCGTGTTCCGCTCCGAGGCGACGGCGCAGGCGGCTCGACTGCTCGGACGACCTTCTACCAACTCTCTACCCGACTCACCTGACCTGAGCGAACCCAACGTGGCTAGGACGGCTTGAACTCCACGTAGGGAACCCGGTACAACGGGTATGTGGCGAAGTAGAGCTTCTCGACCGCCCCGTCGGAGTCGCGGACGATGCGCAGCAGCTCGCCGCGCTCCCGTCCCTCGACGCTTCGGAAGCGATCCTCGCCGTCGGGCGCGAAATACGAGGTGTCACGCCCGGGCGTGCCGTCGACCAGCTTTGCCTCGAGGCGGCCGTTTCGCCACGAGAACACCAGCTCCGAGCCCTCGACCCACCAGCGTCCGAGCAGCGGCTCGATCTCGGCCGGCACGGACTCGGCCGAGCGCCAGGGATCGACGGGGCCTGGCAGCACCGCGATCGCCGCCGCGGCAAGGTCGAGCGCGAGCTGCTCCGGCGAGGCGCCCGCGCCCGTGTTCGTGAGCACGGCGGCCCCGATCTTCGTCTTCCGGTCGACGACGAGCCCCGCGAGATGCCCGGGCATCGCGCCGCCGTGCCCGACGAAGACGTTGTCGCCGCGACGGTAGAGCCCGAGCCCCGTCCCCCACGCCACCGTCCAGCCGGCATGGTCGACCATTGCGCGGACGTGAGACATCTCCTCGAGCGTCGCTGCCTTCAGCACACGATCGTCGCCGGCCGCGAGGAACGCGCCCCACCGGGCCAGGTCGCCCGTCGTCGACCAGAGCTTGCCGAGCGCGCCGGCGCCTCCGAGGTCGAGCTCGGGCTCGAGCCGGACCGCGTCGGAGTAGGGTTCGACGAAGTAACCGCGCGCCGCCGGCTCGGACTCATCCGGCGTCGTGCGTGCCAGGTCGAGCGGGTCGAGGATCCGCTCCTGCAGCGCCTCCTCCCAGCTGCCGCCGTGGGCCCGCGCGACAACCTCTCCGAGCAGGGCGAAGGCGAGATTCGAGTAGTGCCACCACGAGCCGGGCTCGAGCACCTGCTCCGCCTCGGCGGTGCCGGCGAGCAGTTCCTCGCGCGAGGGCGCCTTCATCGTCTCCCAGATCTCGCCCGGCGGCTCGCGCTGGAGGCCGGAGGCGTGCGCGAGCATGCGGCCGATCGTCGGGCCGTGGGCGCTGTCGGGGAGCTGGGTGGTCAGCGGATCGTCGAGCGAGAGCCCGCCGGCGTCGCGCAGCTGGAGGATCCCGACCGCGGTGAACGTCTTCGTGATCGAGCCGATCCGGTACTGCGTCTGCGGCGTCGCCTCCCGCCTCGCCTCCACGTCGGCAAGCCCGAGCGCCCGCTCCCAGACGACCTCGTCGCCGCGGAAGACGGCCGCGCTGACCGACGGCAGCCGCTGCTCGGCCTGGGCGGTCGCGAGCTTCCGTTCCAGCTCCTCGAGGAGCGGATCAGGCGCTGACACGGGTTCGCAGCGCTCGCGGAATCGCGTCGAGAGCGGCGTCGATGTCGTCGTCGGACACGTCAAGGTGCGTGACCGCACGCAGGACGGTCGGATGGATCGTCGCCGAGAGGCCGACGCCCTGCTCGGCCAGCAGCGCGATCCCCTCCTGCGTCGAGAGCGGCCCGACGTCGAGCTGGACGAAGTTCGTCTCGACCCGGTCGGGGTCGACGGCGAGTCCGGCCTCGGCGAGACCGAGCGCGAGCCGCTTCGCGCGCGCGTGATCGTCGGCGAGCCCGTCGACGTGGTTGTCGAGCGCGTAAACGCCCGCCGCCGCGACGATCCCGGCCTGCCGCATCGCGCCGCCGAAGAGGTGCTTCAGCCTCCGCGCGTTGCCCATCACGTCACCGCGGCCGGCGAGGATCGCGCCGAGCGGGCAGCCGAGCCCCTTCGAGAGACAGAGCGTGACGGTGTCGAAACGCGAGCCGATCTCCGCCGCGTCGATGCCGAGCGCGACGGATGCGTTCAGAAGCCGCGCTCCGTCGAGGTGGAAGCGGAGGTCGAGCTCGAGCGCGAGCTCGTGCAGCTCGCCGATCTCCTCCAGTGGCCAGATCCTGCCGCCGCTCGCGTTGTGGGTGTTCTCGATCCAGAGCAGGCGGGTGCGCGGCGAGTGGACGGCCGGGACGCGGTAGGCGGCGCGCACTTGCTCGGCGCTGAACCGGCCCGCGACGCCGGGCAGCCCGCGGGTGACGACGCCCGAGTGGACGGCAGGGCCGCCGAGCTCCGAGATGAAGACGTGGCAGTTCTCCTCCGCGATCAACTCGTCGCCGAGCTCCGTGTGCAGCCGGATCGCGATCTGGTTCGCCATCGTCGCGGTCGGCAGGTACAGCGCTTCGTCCTGGCCGAGCAGGCGCGCGGCGCGTTTCTCCAGCTCGTTGACGGTCGGATCCTCGCGCTTCTGCTCGTCGCCGACCGCGGCCGCGGCGATCGCAGCGCGCATCCCCGGCGTCGGCTGTGTGGCGGTGTCGGAGCGGAGGTCGATCACGGCGCGAGTGTACTGTCGGCGGCATGTCCGACCAGCTCGTCCGCGTTGCAATCGTCCCGAACGAGCCGGCCGCGGACATGCTCTGCGCGCTCCTGCGCACCGAGGGGATTCGCTGCATGCGCCGGGTCACCGACGTCGGCGCGGGCGCGCTCGACGGGGTCGCGCCGATCGGCAGTCGCGAGGTGCTGGTGAACGCGGAGGATGCCGAGCGCGCCCGCGAGCTCCTCGCCGCCGGGTCGTCGTAGCTTGTGTTGATTCACCACAAGCTCCACGCCGGCGGTACAACCAAGCGGTGCGGGCCGAGCTTGTGTTGAAGTAACACAAAGTCGCGCGGGCTACGCTGACGCCTCGCATGGATCTCGTCCTCCTCGAGCAGACGCTCGCCGACCGCGGCGAGCTCGCCTTCCGTGCCCGCCAGGTGTGGGAGTGGGCGGCGCGCGGCGTCGCTGGGTACGACGAGATGACGAACCTCCCGCGCGCGCTCCGCGAGGATCTCAGCGCCGCGGTGCCGTTCTCGACGCTCTCGCTCGAGGACGAAGCCGAGGCGAGAGACGGCACCGCGAAGGCGCTCTTCCGCACCGGAGACGGCCACCCGGTCGAGGCGGTGCTGATGCGCTACCGCGACGGCCGCCGCTCGATCTGCGTCTCGTCGCAGTCCGGCTGTCCGCTCACCTGCTCGTTCTGCGCGACGGGCGCGATGCGCTTCGGCCGCAACCTCGAGGCCTCGGAGATCCTCGACCAGGTGCTGCACTTCCGCCGGATCGAGCCCGTCAATCACCTCGTCTTCATGGGCATGGGCGAGCCCTTCCTCAACTACGACGAGGTGCTCGCGGCGGCGCGGCGGCTTCCGGACGTCGGGATCACGCACCGCCGCACGACGATCTCCACGGTCGGCTGGATGCCGGGCTTGACGCGCTTCGTCGACGAGGTCGAGGAGCCGATCCGGCTCGCGCTCTCGATCCATGCGGCCGATCCGGGGCTGCGCTCCGAGCTCATGCCGGTCAACGACCGCTTTCCGCTCCGCGACGTTCTCGCCGAGTGCCACCGTTACTTCGCGCTCCGGCGGCGGAAGGTGTTCGTCGAGTACGTGCTGCTCGCGGGGGTGAACGACTCGACCGAGCAAGCGCAGGAGCTGGCCGCGCTGCTCGACCGGAAGGTCTTCAAGGTGAACCTGATCCCCTACAACCCGACCGGGTCTTATAACAAGGGGCGCGAGCTCGCGGGATCGTCGCGCGAGGCGATCTCAAGATTCAGAGACATCCTCCACCGCGCAGGGCTGCCGTCAACCGTGCGACTCACGCGAGGCCGCGACATCGCCGCCGCCTGTGGTCAACTCGCGGCGAGCCGCTAGCTCTGTGTCCGCGCTGGACTACTGGACCGCACTTCGAGCTTCGCGCCAAACGAACACGACGGCCAGCGCAGTCTGCTAGTCAGCATCCGGCTACGTCGACGTCGCGTAGTCGCCTGCACACCGGGCACATCCGCGGACGTAGCGGCGGCTCATCGGCCCGCTCGTGCTCGAGCAGCGGCACCACGTGCCGCAGGCGGAGCCGCCAGGTTCTGAAAACGGGTACGCGACGGCCTCGATTCTCCTCCGCTATCAGCCCTCAACGCTCGACCTAAAAGAGGTAGCGGATTGCGAGAACAACGAGCGCCACGACAACGAAGGCGCCGAAGACAGAAGCGAAAAGCGTGGGCAGGCCGCTTGCCATCCTCTCGGTCGCTGCACGCGTTTCAGCAGGCGACGGAGCCGCTTGTGGGGGCGTCGAGTAGGTCTTGGCTTCCTCGTCGTCCATGTCTATTCACCTACTCGTTCTCGGATCTCCTGAAACCTGGAAGGGATCTGCGGTGATGCTCCGCAGCTCATGGGCGAGCAACGGGATCTCGTGGCTGCAGGCGAGCTTCCAGGTTTGGTATTTCCCTCTCGGGCGATTCGCGAATCGAGTGTTCCGCCGTGCGCCTCCCCAGGTGCCGCTGCCGCTCGGTTTGATACCGCCGGGGAGGGGAGCTGCGTTTGTCCGCCGGTTCCCCTCCCCCCTATGTGGGTGCTGCCGCGAAGCTCAGGCGCTGGTCGCAGTCGCAGCCTCTCGTCTCAACGTGGCCTCGAGCTGGTCTTCGTCCACGCCCCGGGCACGGAAGACCTGCTGTGCCGGCGTGGACTCCAGATCCTGTAGCACTTTGCCAAGCAGGAAGAACGTGGGCGGCCACAAGCCGATGAAGATCGCCAGCCTCTCGGCGCGAGCCTTCTTATCCTTGTCCCCAAGAGACCCGGACCGGAACCACAGCGAGATAGCCGCCACGATCGAGGAAAAACCCAGGCTGTGCATCAAGTCACTGCCCAGCCCAACCCGCTTCAACGCGAGCGCGATACGCATACAAGACCCCCTTCACTAAGAGAAACAGAGAAGACTCCATTCCTCTTGACCGCGATCCAAAACAACAACCCAGCAGCTCGGCGGGAGGGTGCGCCGCCCGGCAGCCCGTTGCGAGGATCGAACCCCAAGGCGCTGAAGCGCTGAAGAGTGTCGCCTCCACGCGCGGCCACGGACCGAGGCTCGAACAGCTCAAGCCGCCGAGTGATTACACCCGACGCGCATGTACGACGGCTCCTCGCGGGAGGCGATCGCTGACTTCAAGGCCGTGCTCGACCGCGCGAGGCTGCCTGCGACGGTCAGACTCACCCGCGGCAGGGACATCGCCGCCGCCTTTGCGGCCAGCTTGCGGCGACACGCTAGACCTACCCCGATCGAGGCATTTTCGCGCGCGCCGCTTGCCCCTGGAGGCAACGATGCCGATAGAGAGTGCGTGGAAGCGGCCCACATCACCTGGCGCCCTCTCGGACGACTCCTCGTCGAGCAGGGTCTGCTCACCGACACCGAGCTCGAGCAGGCGCTCGCCCTGCAGCAGGTGACGGGGGAGCGGCTCGGCGAGACGATCGTCAAGTGCGGCTTCGTCTCCGGGCTTCAGCTCGCGAGCGCGCTGGCAGCGCAATACGGGATCGAGCTGACGACCGAGAAGGGCTTCGGCACGGGGCTCCGCTCCGAGATCCAGCGGCGACACGAGACCGATCGTGGCCGAGTCGTCCAGCTCGTGCCGGATCCGCCCGCCGAGACGAACGTTCCGGACGTCGAACCGGAGGCTGCCGAGGCGGAGCCGGAAACCGGTGAAGCAGCGCTGCTCGCCCAGCTCGAGGAGCAGTGGGCGAAACTCGCCACCTCCGAGGAAGCCCTGGCCGAGCGCGAGCGCGAGCTCCAGGCGTTGACGCGGCGTCGCAGCCGTGACGTACAGCAGCTCGAGGAGGTCAACGAGCGCCTGCGCGCACAGGTCGAGGAGCTGCGTCGGGTGACCGCGGAAACGCCGGAGAGCGTGCCCGTTACCCCCTCCAGTCATCTCGTCTTCGTCCAGCTCGACGAGCGCTACGAGCTGATCTCGCGCGAGGGCCCTCCCCCGGCACCGAGCACGTCGCTCTCCTTTCCCGACGTCGACGAGGGCATGTTCGTGGTCGCCGGCAGCCGCCGTTCGCCGCTCCCTGGCGACGAGCGGCCGTGCGTGTTCGCGCAGCGCTCCTAGCCGCTGGGCCAGGCGGGCGTGCCGGGTCGTCCTACGCGTAGCACTGCGTCCGGGGCCTCGTCGACGATACCGCCGCAGGTGCCATGACTCGTTGTGCGAGCGCGACCGCTCACGGCTGCGATCGTGCTCCCCTCACAGCCACCGGTCACCAGGCACCGGAACGAGCCCTGCTTCCCGCGCCAGACCGCCAGAGCAGCACCGGGACGATCAGGATCAACGCAGCGCGCACGCTCGGGTTATCGGCGTCCGGCTCCCTCCGTAGATTCAGATCAATGCGCCGTCGCCGCCGTCCACAACCCCGACGGCAGCCGGCCGCGGTCACCCGCACCGGGGAACGGCGGCTGCGAACGCTGCCGGAGCTCCTCCTGTTGCCGCGGCGCAGCCCGCTCTACCCGCAGCTCGCCCGGGCGCTCGCGGCGGCGGACGAGCTGCACCTGCTCCACTCCGACCTCGACCCCGTCCCCGTGCGCGCGACCTCGACGACGAGCCAGAGCGGCTGCTATCGCCTCCGGGCCGGCGACCCAGTCGACGTGCGCGTCTCGCGCCGGCACAGCCGCGTCGCGCTGAGTTTCCTGCACGAGCTCGGCCACCTTCTCGACCACCAGCTCGGCCACGAGCTCGGGCCCGGCTGGGCATCGGGGCAGCACGAGGCGTTCGCGGACTGGCGCAACGCGGCGTCGGAGCTCGAGCCGCGCCTTCAGGCGGGCGTCGGCCGCTCGCGCCGCCGGTACTTCAACTCGGCGAAGGAGGTGTGGGCACGGAGCTACGCGCAGGCGGTGCTGACCAACTCCGGTGATCCGTGGCTCTGCGACCATCTCGCCGGTCTG
>JBDSOJ010000058.1:0-4519 GCA_039914895.1 Gaiellaceae bacterium | reverse complement strand
GCGGATCTTGACCGCGAGCGCCTCGCAGAAGACGCCCTCGTTCCGGTAGGTCGCGAGGTAGAGCTTGAGCGACTTCGACTCGAGGCAGAGCGCGTCGGGCCGATACTCGATCGACGCCGCGTAGAAGTCCGGCTGGCCCGTGATCGGACAGACGGCGACAAGCTCGTCGCTCGTCAGCGAGACGGTCGCGATCCCCGGGCTCAGGAAGGTCTCGAGGCCGGCGTAGTGCTCGGACCCCGCGTGCCCGAGCGCGACGAACTCGGTCGTGTGCGTCGTCTCCTCCATCGCGTCGTAGTCTAGGCCGCATGCGCGTCTACCTCGCCGGCCCGCCGTTTGCGGAGGAGTACCGCCGCCGCGCCGCCGCGCTCGTCCGCGCTGCCGGCTGGGAGCCGGTCAACTCGATGCGCCGCGACTTCCGCGGGCGAACCGAAGGACACGAGCGAGAGCTCGTCGAGGGAGACCTCGCCGAAATCGACTCCTCCGACGCCGTCCTCGCCGCGTTCACGGCACCGGACGAGGGCACGGCGATGGAGGCCTGGTACGCGCACCGCGCCGGTAAGCGGGTAGTCGCCTACACGGGCGGTACGCCCGCCCATCCGTGGACGGTCTATGTCGCGGCCGCGGTGTGCGCGGACCTCGAGGACGCCGTCGAGGCGCTCGGCGATGTCGCCCCGCGCAGTTAGGCGGTGGCGCGGGTGTCAACCGCCGGGTGTCACCGTCCGCAGGCCGGCGAGCCGCGCCGCCGCCGCCTGACGCTCGTCATAACTGACGAACGCATCGAGTGGTGAGAGGTCGACTGCTGCGGCGACGTGGATCGCGTCGAGCGCCCGCAACGCCGACTCCGCAAGCGCCCCGGCTGCGGCAAGCAGGCCTCGGTCGACTGGGAGCAGCGCGACCGCGTCGAGCATCTCGTCGGCACGGGCGATCAGAGCATCAAGCGGGAGGCGCGGATCGTGGGCAGCTGCGCGGCGTATCGCGCGCGGCACCTCGGTCAGCACGAGCTCACACGACAGGAGGTCGGCGTCGGCAAGGAAGGCTCGAAGCGCCATGCTCTCGGGCTCAGCTCGGACGAGTTTGACGAGCGCCGAGGCGTCGGCGTAAAAGAGCGCCAATCAGCGCTCGCCGCGGATCTCGTCGAGCGCGCGGCTGAGCGCGTGTGGATCGCCGTCGAGCGCGATCGGCTCGGGGAGACCACGACGAGTCGGCCGCGACACCCGTCCCTCGGCGATCAGGCGGTCGAGCTCGGTTCCGGCAGTTGCCAGTGGGCCGAGCTCCGCGACCGGGCGGTTCCGGTCGGTGACGACAAGCCGCTCCCCGCGCTCTACGCGCCGCAGGTAGCGACTGAGGTTTTGACGAAGCTCGGCGACGCCAACCGTATTCTTCATGTACATCAATGTAGCAGTTCAAGCGCGTCGAGAAGCTTCTCGACGTCTGCGGTCTCGTTGTAGGGCGCGATCGAGACGCGCAGCAGGCTTCGCCCCTCCCACTCGCGCACGACGACCTCGATCCGATGCTCGTCGAAGAGCCGGCGCTGGAGGTTCGCCGGGTCGTCGGTCGCGACCTCGGTCGCCCACATCTGAGGCGCCGGAGTCCGTCCGATCGGCGGCAGGCGGTCGTGGCAGGAGGCGGCGAGCAGGCGGCAGCGCTCGAGATCGAAGCCGGCGTGCACCTCGATCGCGGCCGGAATCGTCAGCGCCGCGGCCGGGTCGCGCGTCCCCTGCCAGCCATGGCGGTCGGCGAACGTCCGGTCGGCGCCGTAGCCCCAGGAGATCACGAGCGGCTCGATCCAGCGCTGATGCTCCGGCCGCGCCCACAGGAACCCTGCTCCCTTCGGCGCCGAGAGCCATTTGTGGCAGTTGCCGGCGTAGACGTCCGCGCCGAGCGCCTCGAGGTCGAGCGGGAGCTGGCCGGGCGCGTGGGCGCCGTCGACGATCGCGAGCACGCCGGCCGCGCGTGCCGCGGCACAGATCTCCTCGACCGGCAGCACGAGCGCCGTCGGCGAGGTGATGTGGCTGACCGAGACGGCTTTCGTCCGCGGCCCAATCGCGTCGACGAGCTCCTCCGGCTCGGCGTAGACGAGCTTCGCGCCCATGAACTCCCACGTCCGCGTCACCGCGCCGTACTCGTGCCGGGTCGTCAGCACCTCGTCGCCGGGCGCGATTCGCAGCGAGCGGACGACGGCGTTCAAGCCGGCGGTGGCGTTCGGGACGAAGACGAGGTCGTCGGCTCGTGCGCCCACGAACGCGGCCAGCGCTGCGCGCGACCCGGCGGTCAGCTCGTCGAAGCGGCGGCCCAGGAACTCGACGGGGTTGCGCTCGAGCTCGCGCTGGAGCTCCTGATAGCGCGCGAAGACCGGCGCCGGGCACGCGCCGTAGCTGCCGTGGTTGAGGAACGTCACGTCGGGGTCGAGAAGGAAATCCAAGTCGCTACTGTCTCACGGTGCGGAGCTTCCTCTCCAGCCTGAACCCGCGCCTGCCGCGCGCGGTGCAGCTCCTCCAGATCGGCGGCCTCGCGAACGCCTTTGGCAACGGCCTCGTCGTCCCGTTCCTGCTCATCTACCTGCACAACGAGCGCGGGATCGGCCTCGGCGTCGCCGGCCTGATCCTCGCCACGAACGCCGGGGTCAGCCTGATCGCAGGCCCGATCGCGGGGGCGCTCGTCGACCGCGTTGGCGGCAAGGCGATGCTGACGATCGCGCTCGGCTTCCTGACGCTCGGCTTCGCGTCCTACGCGTTCGTCGAGAGCCCGTGGCAGGGCTTCCTCGCGAGCGCCGTCACCGGGATCGGCAACGGCGCCTTCTGGCCGGCTCAATCGACGCTCCTGGCCGGCCTGACGACACGAGCGCAGCGCTCGGCGACGTTCGGGATGCAGCGCGTCGTCATGAACCTCGGGATCGGTCTCGGCGGCGTCGCGGGCGGCTTCATCGCGACGGAGAGCTTCCGCGCCCTCTTCCTGCTCGACGCGCTCACCTTCGTCGCCTACGCGGCCGTGCTGACCGTGTTCGTCCACGCGCCACCGCGCGCAAAGAGTGACGGTGAGCGGCCCGGCAGCTACAGCACGGTCTTCCGCCACAAGGTCTTCATGGCGCTGATGGTGGTGAACGCCGTCTACATCGGAGCCGGGATCGCGCAGCTCGAGATCCTGCCCGCCTTCGCGAAGAACGAGGCGGGCGTCTCGGAACGCGGGATCGGCTGGCTCTTCCTGATCAACACGCTCGTCGTCGTGCTGCTGCAGCTCCCGACGACGAAGCTCGCAGAGGGGCGGCGCCGTGTCCCGCTCCTCGCGGTTCTCGGGGTCGTCTCCGCGGCGGCGTGGCTGCTCGTTCCGGCCAGCGGGCTCTGGCTCTCCGGCGCCGGGGCGTTCGCGCTGCTCGCGGTGGCGGTCGCGATCTTCGCTCTCGGCGAATGCCTGCACGGAGCCGTCCAGCCCGCGCTCGTCGTCGACCTGGCCGATCCACGGCTGATCGGGCGCTACATGGCGATCTCTGCGCTCTCCTGGCAGGTGGGCTTCACGATCGGCCCAGCGACAGGTGGCGTGCTGCTCGCCGCGTCGCCGACCGGCCTCTGGATCGTGATGGGCCTCGTGCTCGCCGTCGGCGGCTTCGCCTCGCTTGCGCTCGAACGCGGCCTGCCGGAGGCCCTGCGCCGCGCACCGCACGGAACTCGAGCGACCGAGCAGGTCCCACTGGCGATCCCGGCTCCAGAGCCGGAAGCCGCCCGCAGCGCTGGGTAGACTTCCACCGATGCCCACCGTCGAGGACCCGCTCAGTACGTATGCCCAACCTGCCCCGCATCCGGCGGACGCGGCACGGCTCCGGCGCGGTCCCGACCGGCGCCGGCGCTGAGCGCCGCCCGCTCGAGCTCACCGCCCGCGAGCTGACCTGGGTCCACCTCGACCGGCCGGACGCCGCGAACGCGCATGCCCTCGCCGAGCGTTTCGGCTGGCACGAGCTCGACGTCGAGGACGTGCTCTCGAAGCGCCAGCGCCCGAAGATCGACGAGTACCCCGACTACCTATTCTCGGTCCTCCACTTCCCCGTCTACGACAAGGCGATCCAGCGGCTGAACGCCGCCGAGCTCGACGTCTTCCTCGCCCAGAACTACCTCGTCACACTCCCGAACGTCGAGCTGCTCCCCGTCGCGCGCCTCTTCCACCGCCTCGAGGACGACGTTGAGCTGCGCGAGGAGCTGTTCGCGAAGGGCTCGGGACGGCTCCTGTACGAGGTGCTCGACGACCTCTTCGACTACTGCTTCCCGATCCTCGACAAGATTGGACACAAGCTCGACTCGGTCGAAGACGACATGTTCGAGCGGCGCGCCGAGGACGTCGTCCGCGACCTCTCGAACGTGAAGCAGGAGATCATCTCCTACCGCAAGATCATCAAGCCCGAGCGGACGACGCTGCGCGTGCTCGAGCGCCGCGTCGAGCGGTTCCTGCCCGAAGAGCTCGACCTCTACTTCGACGACATCGTCGACGCCGCCGAGCGGATCTGGGACCTCCTGGACAATTACAAGGAGGT
>JBDSOJ010000105.1:0-5539 GCA_039914895.1 Gaiellaceae bacterium | reverse complement strand
GTCGTCCCGACGACGCTCTCGCCGCCGGTGAAGGCCGCGATCTGCTTCGTGTAGTCCGACCAGTACTCGCCGATCACCGTCCGCTGCTGCTTCAAGAGCTCGACGGCGGCGTCGAACTGCTTCTGGTCGAGCTCGTACGGATCCTCGATCCCGAGGTCCGGCTGGGTCGCCTTCAGGTAGACGGCCGCGTCGGCGATGTAGATCGGGCTGTCGTACGCGGTCACCTTGCCCTTGTGGGGGGAGTTCTCGTCCCAGACGACGCTCCAGGAGTCGGGCGCCGGCTCGACGACGTCGGTCCGGTACTGGAGCAGGTTCGCGCCACGACCGTGCGGGACGCCGTAGTTGACGTCGTCGACGGTGTTGTGCGGCTGGTCTTTGAGCCCGTCGAAGACGCCGTCGTAGTTCTCGATCAGATCGGTGTTCACCGGTGCGACGTCGCCGGCCGCGATCAACCGCAGGCTCGCGTCGCCGGAGGCCGAGACACCGTCGTACTGCCCGGTGCGCATCAGCGTCACCATCTCGTCCGACGTGTTGCCCGTCTTGACGTTGACCTGGCAGCCCGTCTCGGTCTCGAAGTCCGTCACCCAGTCGACCTTCGGATCGGTGGTTCCGTCCTCGACGTAGCCGGCCCACGCGACCAGGTTGACCTGGCCCTCGCCCTCACCGAGCGCGTCGAGCATTCCCTCGGGTGCGCCCGCTGTCGTCTCGGCTGCGGTCGTGCCCGCACCGCCCGCCTCGTCATCGTCACCGCCGCAGCCGGCGGCCATGACGCACAGCACGCCGGTGACGAGCAGCGCCGCTGTCCAGCGTCCCACTCTTTGCTTCTTCATCTGCCTTGTCCTCCATTCGACCCGGTTTCGATGACGAAGGCGTGCTCCGGCAACCAGCTCGCCCGGACCCGCCTTCCCTGTCGCTCCAACACCTCGCTCGAGCCACGCTCGAGATTCTGACTCACGACCGTCAGCTCGCCGCCGGCGTCGAGCTCGACGTGGTAGCGGGTGATCGCGCCGACGTAGACGACGTTGGTGATTTTGCCCTCCTCCACCGTCGCATCGCGCCCTGGGCTCTCGCCCTCGCCAAGCAGGCGGATCTTCTCCGGCCGCACCGTGAAGCGTCGGCCGCCTCGCTCGAGCAGGTTCGAGACGCCGACGAAGCCGGCGATGAACTCGCTCGCCGGCTGCTCGTACACCTCGGCCGGCGGCCCCACCTGCTCGATCTTCCCCTCGTTGAAAACGGCGAGGCGGTCGCTCATCGTCAGCGCCTCCTCCTGGTCGTGCGTGACGTAGACGAAGGTGATCCCGATCTCCTGCTGGATCCGCTTCAGCTCGACCTGGAGCTCCTGGCGAAGCTTGAGGTCGAGCGCACCGAGCGGCTCGTCGAGCAGGAGCGCCTGCGGACGGTTCACGATCGCGCGGGCGAGGGCGACGCGCTGGCGCTGGCCGCCGGAGAGCTGGGCCGGCTTGCGGCCGCCGTAGCCCTCGAGCCGGACGAGCTCGAGCGCCTCGCCGGCGCGCTGCCGCCGCTCCGCTCGCGACACCTTCTTCACCCGCAGCCCGTACTCGACGTTGTCCTGGACGGTCATGTGCGGAAAGAGCGCGTAGTCCTGGAAGACGGTGTTGACGTCGCGCGCGTAGGGCGGCAGCTTCGAGACGTCCTTGCCGCCGAGCTCGACGCTGCCCTCGTCCGGCTGCTCGAAGCCGGCGATCACCCGCAGCGTCGTCGTCTTGCCGGAGCCCGAGGGGCCGAGCATGGTGAAGAACTCGCCGCGCCGGATCTCGAGGTCGACGCCGTCGACCGCGGTCACGTCGCCGTAGCGCTTGCGCAGCCCGGCGACGCGCACGTCGACCTCAGCCTGCAAGCGACTCCTCCAGGATCGCGAGTCCGCGGTTCAGCTCCTCGTCGGTCACGGTCAGCGGCGGCAGCAACCGCAGTACGTTGCCGTAGAGCCCGCACGAGAGCAGGAGCAGACCCCGCTCGAACGCCGCGGCCGTGACCTTCTGCGCCAGGTCGGGGCTCTGCTCGGCCAGCTCGAGCGCAAGCATCGGCCCGAGCCCGCGCACGTCGCCGATAACGTCGTGACGCGTCGCCAGGTCGTTGAGCCGCGTGTGCAGCGTCCGCCCGAGCTCGTCCGCGCGGGCCCGAAACTCCGGCTCCGCGACGGTGTCGAGGACGACTGCCGCGGCCGCACACGCCACCGGGTTGCCGCCGAAGGTGCCGCCGAGACCGCCCGGCCCCGGCGCATCCATCACCTCGGCGCGGCCTGTCACCGCAGCGAGCGGGAGACCGCCGCCGAGCGACTTTCCCGAAACGAGCAGGTCGGGCGCGACGCCGCTCCATTCGATCGCCCACATCGGCCCGGTCCGCCCCACGCCCGACTGCACCTCGTCGGCGACGAAGAGGATCCCGTTCGCGTCGCACAGCTCCCGCAGCCGCGCCAGGTAGTCGTCGGGCATCGGAATGAACCCGCCCTCTCCCTGCACCGTCTCGAGCACGACGCACGCGACCGACTCGGCCGCGACCTCGCTCTTGAACAGATGCTCGAGCGAGGTGATCGCCTCGTCGGTGTCGACGCCGCGGTAGGGATACGGCGCGGCGGCGCGGTAGACCTCGCCGGGGAAGGGGCCGAAACCCGCCTTGTAAGGGCGCACCTTGCTCGTCATCGCCATCGTCAGCAGCGTCCGGCCGTGGAAGCCGTTCTCGAAGACGACGACGGCCGAGCGGCCCGTTGCCGTGCGCGCGATCTTGACCGCGTTCTCGATCGCCTCGGCGCCGCTGTTGACCAAGATCGACTTCTGCGCTGTCCCTCCTCCATCCGGATCCACGCAGGGGGAGTGCTCGGCGAGCCGGCGGCAGACCGCAACGTAGGGCTCGTAGGTGCCGACCATGAAGCACTGGTGCAGGAAGCGGTCGACCTGCTCGTGGATCGCCGCGACGACGGGCGCAAACCCGTGGCCGGTGTTCTGGCAGGCGATCCCGCCGGCGAAATCGAGGTAGACGGTGCCGTCGGCCGATTCGACCTGCGCTCCCTCCGCGCGAACGACGACCAGCCGAGGCGTCGAGACGCCGCGGGCGACGTAGCGCTCGCGCGCCTCGAGGACGTCGTCGGCCGCGGTGCGCTCCCGGAGAGACACGCGGCGATTCTCTCCCGCCGCCCCACGTCGGCGCAATGGACCGACAGTCGTACCGACGCTGACCTCTTTTCGACAACGTGTCATAAACTCGGATTCGTGGCTCACATGCGTACGGCCCATCTGCTTGCTTTCGCCCCTGAGCAAGGAGTAGCGTCTTGGCCCTCGCGTCCAAGCGACGCCCCCAACCCGATGCTGACCGTCCGTGAGATCGTGAACCTGCCGGGCCTGGGGCTCGAGCTTGCCGCGGGCGCCGCGGGCGCCGACAACCCGATCCGCTGGGTTCACGTCTCGGAGCTGCCCGACCCGACACAGTGGCTCGAGGGCGGCGAGCTGCTGATCACAACCGGGCTCGGGATCGGAGAGCTGTCGCGACCTCAGCGCGAGTATGTGCGCAGGCTGGCGAGCCACGGTCTCGCCGGGCTTGCGTTCGGGATCGGCTTCGGCTGGGCCGAACCGCCCGAGGCGCTGGCCGACGAGGCCGAGCAGCTCGACTTCCCGCTCCTCACGGTTCCGTACGAGGTGCCGTTCATCGCTTTGACGAAGGCGATCTCGTCGCAGCTCGCGAACGAGCAGCTGGGGCGGCTCGAGCGCGCGCTCGAGGTGCACGAGCGACTCGCGCACTCGGTGCTCCAGGGCCAGGGTGCAGCCGCGCTGCTCGCGATCCTCGGCGAGCACGTCGGCTGCGCGCTCGCGCTCGTCGACGAGGCCGGACGGGTCGTCGGCGAGCGCCACAGCGCCCGGCTCGACGGCTGCGAGCACGTGCTCGAGCTGCCGGTCGTCGCCGACGGCGAGACGTGGTCGCTGCGAGCCGGCAAGCCGCAGGACGGGCTCTCGGAGTACGACCGGCTCGTCCTGCACCACGGCCAATCCGCGCTCGCGTTCGAGCTCTCGCGGCGGCACGCGGTCTCGGCCGCTGAGCTGCGGCTCGCCGGCGATCTGCTCGAGGATCTCGAGCACGACCGGCTGGACGAACGCGAGATCGCACGCCGCGTCGCGGCCTTCGGTCTCGACCCGCACAGCAGGTACGCGGCGCTGCTCGCCGTCGCGCCGGGCGCTCCCCGAGGAGACGACCTTCGTGCCGTCGCCGCGAAGGTACTGGACTCCCGAGGCGCCCCCTATCTCTCGGCCTCGCGGCGCGACCGGGCGGCGTTCCTCGTCGCCACCGACCGCGAGGAGGACGCCCTCGCGATCGCACACGAGCTCGTCGAGGCCTCCCCCGGCACGCGCGTCGGCGTCGGCCGCCCCGCCACGGGGGTCGGTCTCGGCCGCAGCCTGCTCGAAGCTCGCGCGGCTCTCGACGCCGTCGCCGGGCCGGTCGCCTCCTATCAGGATCTCGGCGCGCTGGAGCTCCTGCTCAGCCTACCCGGAGCCGCGCTCGAAGCGTTCGTCGCCCGCGTGCTCGGCCCGGCGAGGGACAACGCCTGGCTGCTCGAGTCGCTGGCGGCGCTGCTCGACACCGGCTGCCGTTGGAGCGAGGCCGCCGACCGCCTCGGCGTCCACCGGCACACGCTCCGCTACCGCATGGAGCAGCTGCGCAAGCAGACGGGCCGGCATCCCGATGATCCCTCACAGCGGATGGAGCTCTGGCTCGCCGTCAAGGCGAAGCAGGCGCTGGCTGCGCGGGAGGCAGAGCCGGCAACGGTGTGAAAACTGTGCGGTTTACCGCACTTGTCCGGCGGCCATCGTGCTCGTCTCGTGCCGGGATGCGAGCGACTACGGCGACCTGATCGAGCAGAGCGGCGCCCGCGGCTTCGTCGAGAAGGCGGAGCTGGACGGGACCGCGCTGGCCGACCTGGTCGGATGAGGAGGCGCTACCTCGGGCTCGGCGCGGTCGTCGCGATCGGGCTCGCCTGCAGGTCGGCCGGGCTCGTGCTCGCGAGCAACCACGAGGAGAGCAAGGCGGCGGCGCCCGAACCGCAGCCCGCTCTCGCCGCGGCGTAGCTCGCAGAACCGCGAAGCCCCGCCTCCGGCAACCGCGGGGGCGGGGCTTCACTCGTTCGTGGAGCCGGAGGAGGGACTCGAACCCACGGCCTACTGATTACAAATCAGTTGCTCTACCAGCTGAGCTACTCCGGCCTGGGCGCCGGACATGGTACTCCCGCTAGTTGAGCACCTCACGGGTCTTCTGGTGCGCCACGATCTTCCGCTTGACCCGCTGCAGCGCGTTGTCGATCGTCTTGCAATCGCAGCCGAGCTCGTCCGCCATCTCCTCGTAGGAAAGCCCTTCGAGGTAGCACCGAAGCGCGTCCGCCTCTAGCGACGAGAGGCCGGTGCCGAGCGTGAAGACGAGGCTCTGCAGCTCCTCGGTCGAGATCACGCAGACCGACGGGTCGTTCGTCGACGGGCCGGGGAGCGCGTCGCCGAGCGTGCACTCGCCGTCGTTGTCCTGGCCGGCCGGCGTGTGACTG
>JBDSOJ010000104.1:0-9864 GCA_039914895.1 Gaiellaceae bacterium | reverse complement strand
GGGCTTGCGTTCGGGATCGGCTTCGGCTGGGCCGAACCGCCCGAGGCGCTGGCCGACGAGGCCGAGCAGCTCGACTTCCCGCTCCTCACGGTTCCGTACGAGGTGCCGTTCATCGCTCTGACGAAGGCGATCTCGTCGCAGCTCGCGAACGAGCAGCTGGGGCGGCTCGAGCGCGCGCTCGAAGTGCACGAGCGGCTCGCCCACGCCGTGCTCGAAGGACGCGGCGCGCCCGCTCTGCTCGCGATCCTCGGCGACCACGTCGGCTGCTCGCTCGCGCTCGTCGACGAGTCCGGCCGCGTGGTCGGCGAGCGCCACGGCACACGCTTCGACGCCTGCGAGCACGTGCTCGAGCTGCCCGTCGTCGCAAACGGGGAGCTCGCGACCCTGCGCGCAGGCAAGCCGGGCGGCGAGCTCTCCGAGTACGACCGGCTCGTGCTCCACCACGGGCAGACTGCACTCGCCTTCGAGCTCTCGCGCCGCCAGGCGGTCTCGGCGGCGGAGCTCCGGCTCGCCGGCGACCTGCTCGAGGACCTCGAGCACGACCGCCTCGACGAGCGCGAGATCGCGCGCCGGATCTCCGCGTTCGGACTCGATCCGCAGGGCCGCTATGCCGCGCTGCTCGCAGTGGCCGCAGGTCCGGCGCACGCCGAAGACGTCCGCGCGGCGGCGGCCAAGGTGCTCGACGCCCGCGGCGCACGCTATCTCTCCGCCTCGCGCCGTGACCGGGCGGCATTCCTCGTCGCCACCGGCCTCGAGGAGGACGCCCTGGCGATCGCCCGCGAGCTCGTCGACGCCTCGCCGGGGACTCGAGTCGGCGTCGGCCGGCCGAGCACCGGCTCCGGTCTCGGTCGCAGCTTGCTGGAGGCACGCGCAGCGCTCGACGCTGTCGCCGGGCCCGTCGCCTCCTACCACGACCTCGGCGCGCTCGAACTGCTGCTCAGCCTCCCGGGCGCGACGCTCGAGGCGTTCGTCGCACGCGTTCTCGGCCCGGCCTCGACGAACTCCTGGCTGCTCGAGTCGCTCACGGCGCTGCTCGACAGCGGCTGCCGCTGGAGCGAGGCCTCCGACCGCCTCGGCGTCCATCGCCACACCCTCCGTTACCGGATGGACCAGCTGCGCAAGCAGACGGGCCGCCATCCGGACGACCCGGCGCAGCGGATGGAGCTCTGGCTGGCGGTGAAGGCGCAGCAGGCGCTCGGCGCACGCGAGCGCACAGACGCGTCCGAGCCGACGCTCGCGTGAGAAAACATCGTTGCAGAGAGTGTGGATAGCCGCACTGACACGACACCGCAGCTCTGCCACGATACGCCTGTGCCCAAGACCGTTGTGATCGCCGACGACCATCCGAGCTTTCGGGCCTCGGCGCGGGCGATCCTCCAGGCGGAGGGATTCGAGGTGATCGGCGAGGCCGAGGACGGTGCGAGCACGATCGCTGCCGTCGGCGAGCTCGCACCTGATGTGGTGCTGCTCGACGTCCAGCTCCCGGATCTCGACGGCTTCGCCGTCTGCCGCGAGCTCTGCCTGAACGGCGGTCCGCCGGCCGTCGTGCTCGTCTCGAGTCGCGACGCCTGTGACTACGGCCGGCTGATCGAGCAGAGCGGTGCCCGAGGCTTCATCGCAAAGGCCGAGCTAAGCGGCGCTGCGCTGGCCGATCTGCTCGGTTGAGCGCGCGCCTACTCTTCCTCGCCGCGGCCGCCACACTCGGGCTCGCGCTCGTAGGGGCCGCGACGTTGCTCGTAATCACGAGCGACCACGAGGACAACAAGGCGACGACGATCGCGCTCGCCGTCACGGCCGGGATCTCCTTCATCGCGAGCGGTCTCGTCGCCGTGTGGCGCCGCCCGGAGAACCGCACCGGCTACCTGCTCGCAGCCGTGGGCTACCTCTGGTTCTTCGGCGCGCTCAACGAGTCCAACAACGACTGGCTGTTCACGGCCGGCGGAGCGCTCGGCAGCCTCGTCTTCGGCGCGTTCATCCACCTGCTGCTCGCATTCCCCGGTGGCCGGCTCGCCCGACGCCGCGATCTCTGGCTCGTCCTATCGACGTACGCGCTCGTGCTCACAGGGAGCGTGGCGACCCTGCTGCTCGTGGAGGTCCCCAACCCCAAGGTCTGTCCGGGTTGCCGAAGCACGATCGTCGTCGGAAGCAACGACGGCCTCGAGACCGTCCTCACCGTCATCGTGACGGCTCTTTCCCTCGCACTCCTGGCGACGGTCCTCGTCATCGTCGTGACCCGCTATCTGCGTTCGCGAGGGGCGCTGCGGCGTGCGCTCGGCCCGGTGCTCGGTGCCGGCGCGTTCGCGATGTTCATTCTCGCGCTCCAGGTGAGCATCGACACCTACTCCGTAGGCGCTGCGGAGCCGCTCGAGTGGGTCTTCCTAGCGGCCTTCGCCACGGTCCCGCTCGCGTTCCTCCTGGGTGTGCTGCGCAGCAGGCTCGCTCGCTCGGGCGTCGGCGACCTCCTGCTCGCGCTCGGCCGGGGAACACCGATCCGCGACGCGCTCGCGGGCGCCCTGGCCGACCCGACGCTCGAGATCGCGTACTGGCTGCCAGAGCGGGAACGCTTTGTCTCCGCCGACGGGAAGCCGTTGCCCGACCAGCCGGAGGGACGCGCGACGACGCTCGTCGACCACGCGGGACGGCCGGCAGCAGCGCTATTGCACGATCCGATGCTCACCCACGAGCCGGAGCTCGTCGAAGCCGTGGTGGCGGCCGCCGGTCTGTGGCTGGACAACGAACGACTACAGGCGAAGCTTCGCGCGGAGGTCGCGTTCCTCGAGGCGATCGTGAACGCCTCCCCCTCGCTGCTCTGCTCGGTCGACCGTGAGGGCAGGATCGCGAACCTGAACGACGCCGCCTGGCAGGCGAGCGGCTACGTCGAGGAGAACGACGTCAAGGGGCAGCTGTTCTGGGATGCCTTCGTCGGCCCGGAGGCGCGCACTGAGGCGCGTCGGCGGTTCGAGGAGGCCGCGCCCGCGCACGAGGCGGTCAGCTTCGAGCACACGTTCGTCAACCAACTGGGCGAGCGACTGACGATCGCGTGGTCGACGGCGCCACTCTACGACGAGGACGGGAGTGTCCGCTATGTCGTCTGCGGCGGGCTCGACATCACCGAGCGAGAGCAGCAGCACCGGCAGCTCCAGGCCAGCGAGGAACGCCTGCGCGCCGCGATCGATGCGTCCCCGGTCGCAATCGTCGAATACGCCCTCGACGACACGATCACCCGCTGGAACCCGGCTGCGGAGCGGATCTTCGGCTGGACGGCCGAGCAGGTGATCGGCGGGAAGGCCAGGCACCAGCCGCCGGGACGCGAAGCGGAGCTGGCCGAGCTTTTTCGCCGCGTCCGTGACGGGGAGGTCTACATGGGCGTCGAGAGCAAAAGGGTGCGCAGCGACGGGTCGCAGGTCAACGTCGCGATCGCCGCAGCACCGATCCGCGACTCGGACGGGCAGGTCGTCAGCCACATGGCCCTTTTCGCCGACATCACCGAGCGCAAGCGCCACGAAGAGGAGCTTCTGGCGTCGCGGGCGCGCATCGTGCAGGCCGGCGACGAGGCGCGCCGGCAGCTCGAGCGCAACCTCCACGACGGGGCGCAGCAGCGACTCGTCGCGCTGTCGATCTCGCTGAGGCTCGCCCAGTCGAAGGTGAGCACCGATCCCGACGCGGCCGAAGCAGTTCTCGAAGGGGCCCGCACGGAGCTCGCCGCCGCGCTCGACGACCTGCGCGAGCTCGCGCGCGGGATCCATCCCGCCGTGCTCACGGATCGTGGGCTCCGGGCGGCCGTCGAGGCCCTCGCGGCGCGCTCGCCTGTACCGGTCGAGTTCGAGACGCCGGACGAGGCGCTACCGCGCCCGGTCGAGGCCGCCGCCTACTACGTGATCGCCGAGGAGCTCGCGAACGTGATCAAGCACGCCGGCGCGACCATGGTGAACGTGCGGGTGGCGTGCGAGGACGGCCGGGCGGTGATCGCAGTGTCGGACGACGGCGTCGGCGGCGCCGATCCGGGCGACGGCTCGGGCCTGAGCGGCCTCGCCGACCGCGTCGAGGCGCTCGGCGGCAGCCTCTCGATCGAGAGCCCGCCCGGCGGGGGCACGCGTGTGACCGCCTCGATCCCGTTGTAGCTGTGTGCGCGACAACACCTCCAAAGGAGTGAGGCAAGCCGCACCTGCGGACGCCTGCGCGCCGCATCGGCCCGCGCGACTGGTCGTGGGAGTGTGAAGCCATCCCACGAACGCCAAGGAGGGACGTCATGTACGCCAGTCCCAGAATCGATCTCGCACACCGCATGGGCGACGGCATCGACGTCACCCTCTGGTGGTCACCGGAGGACGACAGCGTCGCGGTGGAGGTGCTCTACTTCGCGACCGAGTCGAGCTTCGAGCTCGCCGTCGACCGGGCCCGCGCCCTCGATGCCTTCTACCACCCGTTCGCGTACGCCGCCCGCCGGGATCCTGAATTGCTGAACGTGGCGGCCTAGACTGCGGCATGAGCACGTTCCCGACCGGAACCGTCACCTTCCTGTTCGCGGATGTCGAAGGCTCGACGCGGCTGGCACGCGACCTCGGCGACGAGTGGCAGCCCGTGCTCGCAGACATTCGCCGCCTCTTGCGGGAGGCCGTCACCGGGGCCGCGGGTCACGAGGTCGACTCGCGCGGCGACGAGCTCTTTGCCGTCTTCACGTCGCCCGAGGCGGCGGCTGTGGCGGCTACCGACGCCCAGGCCTTGCTCGGCGGCCACAACTGGCCCGCGCCCGTACGCACGCGGATCGGCCTGCACACCGGCACGGCAGCGCTCGGCGACGACGGCTACGTGGGCGTCGACGTCCATCGCGCCTACCGGATCGCGTCCACCGGCCACGGGGGGCAGATCGTCGCGTCCGAAGCCGCCGCAGCCGCTCTCACGCCCGCGCGCGAGTTGCGCGACCTCGGCCTCTGGTTGCTGCCCGACCTGCCCGACCCGGAGCGCATCTTCCAGCTCCAGGAACCGGGTTTAGCCGGCGACTTTCCGCCCCTGCGCGCCCGGCCGGGGGCCACCCCCGTACGCGTGGTGCTCGCCGAGGATTCCGTGCTGCTGCGCGAGGGCATCGCGCGACTGCTCCAGGAGGCGGGCTTCGACGTCGTCGCCCAGTCGGGGAACGCCGAAGACTTGCTGCGCCACGTCGCGATGTACAAGCCGGACGTGGCCGTGGTCGACATCAGGATGCCGCCGACCCAGACCGACGAGGGTTTGCGCGCCGCAAAGGAGATCCGCGAGCGCCACGAGCCCACCGGCGTGCTCGTCCTCTCCCAGTACGTCGAGCCCGGCTACGCGATGGAGCTCCTCTCGGAGAGCGCGGAGGGCGTCGGCTACCTGCTCAAGGATCGCGTGGCCGATGTAGAGGAGTTCGCAGCGGCTGTCCGGCGAGTCGCCGAGGGCGGCTCCGCGCTCGATCCGGCAGTTGTCAGCGAGCTCGTCGGGCGGCACCGCCGCGACGACCCGCTCGACGCACTCTCGCCGCGCGAGCGGCAGGTGCTCGAGCTGATGGCCGAGGGCCGCTCGAACCAGGCGATCGCCCAAAGCCTCTTCGTGACTTTGCGCGCCGTCGAGAAGCACGTCACGAGCATCTTCGTGAAGCTGCGGCTCCCCGCTGCGGCCGAGGACCATCGGCGCGTGCTCGCGGTACTCCTGCTGCTCCGCGGCTGACCGGCTCTACAGGGAAGAACCAGGGTCGGCTCAGGGTGATGCCGGATATCCCCGCGGCCGCGCGACATCGATCCTTGCGGCATCGTGGCAACCGGCAACCACACACGCTCGCGACAGTACGGATTGCCGCACCCGCGGACGCTGGGTGGCCGCATCGTTTGGGCGTTTTCGGCTTGCGAGGGTGGAGCCATGTCCTTCGACCGCATCCGTCGCCTTGCAGACCGGCCCTACCCCGGTCGTGTCGAGCTTGCAGCGCTCGCCGTCCTGTATGGCGCGTACGAGCTCGTGCGCGGGTTCGGCAGCGAGGACTGGGCGGCCGCCCGCGCGCACACCGCCGACATCGTCGCGCTGGAGCGCCGCCTCAACCTCTTCGTCGAGCAGGACCTCCAGGATCTCGCAGGCCTCCTCCCGGGTGTGCCCGCGCTCCTCGGTTTCCTCTACGTCGCGCTCCATTTCGCGGGCACGGCGAGCACGCTCATCTGGGTGCACCGCCGCCGCCCGCATGCGTTTCCGTTCCTGCGCACGACCCTGATCGTCAGCACGGGTCTCGCGCTCGCCGGCTACGTGCTCTATCCCGCCGCCCCGCCGCGGCTCGCAAACCTCGGCTTCGCGGACACCGTCAGCACGCACACAGGTCTGAATCTCAGCTCCGACCTCCTCGGCAGCCTCTACAACCCGATCGCGGCCGTCCCCAGCCTCCACTTCGGCTACTCGCTGATCGTCGGCGTCGCGCTCGCGCAACTCGCCTCGAGCGGCTCGATGCGGCTGGCGGGTGCCGCCTACCCGGCGCTGATGCTCCTCATCATTGTCGCGACCGGCAACCACTTCCTCTTCGACGCCGTTGCCGGTGCCCTCGTCGTCGCCGCCGGCTGGCTCGTGGCCTCCCGGTTGCGCGCTCCTGCGACGCAGCCGGTGCGGCTGCCCGCACCGCGTGACACCTGGACGCCGCATTCCGCGACGTCGCGCGCCAAGGCAGCCTGAGCTCACCCACCCCGCAAGCACGGAAAGGAACCCTCTGATGTCACCGCTCAAGCACAGCAACAACTTCGCAGCCCGGATGGGCCGCTGGAGTGCGAACCATTGGAAGACCGCGGTCTTCGGCTGGCTCGCGTTCGTGATCGCGTCCGTCGTCATCGGCGGTCAGATCGGCACCAAGTACCT
Organism: Gaiellaceae bacterium; assembly: GCA_039914895.1. Taxonomy (GTDB): domain Bacteria; phylum Actinomycetota; class Thermoleophilia; order Gaiellales; family Gaiellaceae; genus Gaiellasilicea. Next base: position 3,021 of record JBDSOJ010000104.1, on the reverse strand, counting down.
GGAGTCCAACGACCTCGCCGTCGGCGAGGCCGCCAAGGCAACCAAGATCATCGAGGCCGGCTTTCCGCAGTCCGCCGACGAACAGGGCGAGATCGTCCTGATCCAGTCCAAGACCCTGACGGCGACCGATCCTGCCTTCCAGGCGGCCATCGCGGACGTCGCGAAGACCGTCAACGGCTTCACGGAAGCCCGCAAGGTCGACACGCCTCTCGAGGCGGGCCACGCTGACCTGATCTCCGACGACCGCCGCTCGGCAATGGTCCAGTACCAGCCCGTCGGCACGTACGAGGAGGCCTCCCGCTACATCGACAAGATCGAGGCCGCGGTGAACAAGACCGCTGCCAAGCATCCCGACTTCCAGATCAACCAACTCGGCAGCGTCACCACGACGAAGGCGACCGATGCAGCGTTTGCGAGCATGCTGAAGACCGCCGGGATGATCGCGATCCCGCTCACGCTTGTGATCCTGCTGCTCGTGTTCGGCTCCGCGGTAGCCGCGCTCATTCCGGTCCTGCTCGCCCTCACCGCGGTCATGGCGACCACGGGCCTCATCGCTCTGCCCAGCCAGCTGATCGCCGTCGACGAGCAGATCGGCGAGGTGATCCTGCTGATTGGACTCGCAGTCGGGATCGACTACTCGCTCTTCTACCTCCGGCGCGAGCGCGAAGAGCGTGCGGCCGGACGAAGCGAGCACGCAGCCCTGGAGGCCGCCGCAGCCACGTCCGGACGCGCCGTCCTCATCTCGGGCATCACCGTTCTGGTCGCGATGGCAGGCATGTTCCTGTCCGGCGACAAGACGTTCATGTCCTTCTCGATCGGGACGATGATGGTTGTCGCAATCGCCATGATCGGCTCGCTGACCGTGCTCCCAGCGCTGCTAGGGAAGCTCGGCGACCGGGTCGAGAAGGGGCGAGTCCCGTTCCTGCACCGCCTCCGGCGCAAGGACGGCGAGAGCCGCGTCTGGGGAGCGATCCTCAGCGCAGTGCTGCGGCGCCCGCTCGTGTCGGCCGTCGCCGCCGGCGCCGTCCTCGTCGCGCTGACGGTGCCCGCGTTCTCCCTCAACACGGCCACGACGGGCGTTGACGACATCTCGATCGCCGAGATCGAGCCGCTGAAGAAGTTCGAAGCGGCATTCCCCGGTGGCAACGATCCCGCCGTCGTGGCGATCAAGGCCGGCGACGTCCAGGCCGAGCCGGTGCGAAACGCGATCTCCGAATTGAAGCGGCAAGCTCTCGCGTCCGGCCAGATGAAGGGGCCGATCGAGGTCGAGGCGAGCAGTGACAGCACGGTCGCGCAGGTTTCGATCCCGCTCGCAGGCACGAGCACCGACGCGGCGTCGCAGGCGGCCCTGGCCACCCTGCGCGACGAGGTGCTGCCGCAGACGGTCGGGCAGCTCGACGGCGTCGAGTACGCAGTCACCGGCACGACCGCGCTGGACAAGGACTGGGAAGCGAAGATGACGAAGACCGCACCGCTCGTCTTCGGTTTCGTTCTGATCTTCGCCTTCCTGATCCTGCTGGCCTCGTTCCGCTCGATCGTGGTAGCGATCAAGGCGATCCTGCTCAACCTGCTTTCCGTCGGAGCTGCGTACGGCATCCTCGTCGCGGTCTTCCAGTGGGGCTGGGGTGAGAGCCTGCTCAACTTCGAGTCGAACGGCGGGATCACCCCGTGGCTGCCGATGTTCCTATTCGTGATCCTGTTCGGCCTCTCGATGGACTACCACGTGTTCATCCTGAGCCGGATCCGCGAGGCCTACGACCGGGGGCTCTCGAACGAGGACGCTGTCGCGCACGGAATCAAGTCGTCCGCCGGTGTCGTCACCAGCGCAGCAGTCGTCATGGTCGGCACGTTCTCGGTGTTCGCCGTACTTCCGGTGATCGACATGAAAGAGATGGGCATCGGATTGGCGGCCGCAGTCCTGATCGACGCCACGCTGATCCGGGCGGTGCTCCTGCCGGCGACGATGAAGCTCCTCGGCGACCTCAACTGGTACCTCCCGCGCTGGCTCGAGTGGCTGCCCCACCTCGAGCACAAGCCGGCTCCCAAGACCACGCCCGTGCTCGACCCGGCGTAAGCCCAGCAAGACCGAAGCCCCGCCCTCTGCAACGGAGGGGCGGGGCTTCTTTGGTTCTGGAGCCGGAGGCGGGATTCGAACCCACGACCCTTCGCTTACAAGGCGAATGCTCTACCAGCTGAGCTACTCCGGCGTGGCAACGGAGGAATGGTAGGCGAGACGCAACCCATTGTCCGATTCGGACATGGGCCTAGCCGATGGCTCAGGCACGCTCGGAGAATGGAGCACCCGGAGGAGATCGGCGACAGAACCACGCTCGCCGTAATGCTGGCGTTGCGTGAGGCGGGCTACCGACTGCTTGCTCCGTTCGGCGAGAACACGCGGTACGACTTGGTCATCGGCGATGGCCGTCGGCTCGCGCGAGTTCAGTGCAAGACCGGCCGGCTGCGGGAGGGTGCAGTCAGGTTCGCGGCGTGCAGTAGCTACGCACATCATCCGAATCCGAAAGCTTCCCGCCGCGACTACGTTGGTCAAATCGACTTCTTCGGTGTGTACTGCCCCGAGACCGGAGGTATTTATCTGATGCCGATCGAAGATGCCGGCGTGCGCCGCCAAGTCAATCTGCGGGTCGCGTCGGCACGGAACGTACAGGCGCGACGGATCCGCCTCGCAGCGCGTTACGAGATCGCGAACTTCGGCTCTACTGCAACACCTCGCGCGTCTTCTGGTGGGCCAGGATCTTGCGCTTGACCCGCTGGAGCGCGTTGTCGATCGTCTTGCAGTCGCAGCCCAGATCCTCGGCCATCTCTTCGTACGAGAGCCCTTCGAGGTAGCAGCGCAGCGCGTCGGCCTCCAGTGACGACAGGCCGGTGCCGAGCGCGAAGACGAGGCTCTGCAGCTCCTCGGTCGAGATCACGCAGACCGACGGGTCGTTCGTCGACGGGCCGGGGAGCGCGTCGCCGAGCGTGCACTCGCCGTCGTTGTCCTGGCCGGCCGGCGTGTGACTG
>JBDSOJ010000132.1:0-4770 GCA_039914895.1 Gaiellaceae bacterium | reverse complement strand
GAGGTCGGCTACTACGACGCACAGGTGCCGATTCCCTCAGTTGTCTGGTCTGCCTACTGGTACAACGGGTTCGTCTACGCCAACGACATCATCCGCGGCTTCGATGTCTTCCGCTTCAGTGACTCGGCACTCGCGGGCGGCGCACGCTTCCCCTACCTCAACCCCCAAACACAGAGGTCGCTGATCCGGTAGGGCTTCCCTTGGGGGCGCTCGGCGGACGCCGGGCGCCCCAAGGCTCGCGGAGCGTCGACAGCTCGAGCCGTCGACGGGACATCGAGGCGCTCGGGCAGCAGAAGGGCAGCAAACGTCAGAAATCGAGCCTAAGCAATATGCGCAGATCAGCCGACGGAGGCCCGCAGAGCCGCATCAATAGAGCGATAGCACGTCAATCGTCGCCAATTGTCGTCTTCGCGGAACAAGCCTGTCACGCCGGAGGTCGCGGGTTCGAGTCCCGTCCCTCCCGTCTAAAAGACCTGCTAATCAGCATCTTTTGTTGCCTTCGAAGTAGACACTATGAGCTCTTCGGGCAGCAAACGAACTTCTCGGAGCGATTTCGCTGCCTTGTTGATCACGCTGTCGAGCGCCGCGACTCCGGTGCAGCCGTCGCCTGCAATCCTTCGGGCAGCGGTTCTGGGGCACTGCTACCCGCTCTGGACGGGCTTGCGCGGTGGGAAAGGAGTCGCGACGCGCAGGTCGGGGCCGTCGTCGGTGTGTCGAGATCGGTGAATGTCAGCACGCGCCCCCCGGAGGCCAGCTCGACGACGGCGGCCGCCGCCGACCCGCCGTGCGCGAGCCCCTCGAAGCTGCCGCTCGCGAGCTCGACGTCGCCGGCGACGCTCGAGGAAGCCTGCGCCTGTGAGGCGGGCACTCCGGTCGCGGCGTCCTCGACAAGAGTGGTATCGCGCTAGCGACCAGTCCAGAGTTCGGTGTCCAGATGGAACTCTGGCCGACAACGCCCGCATCGTGGTCGGTGACCATGGACACGGTCGCGTAGCAGAGCTCGAGCTCGCGCGCGAGGTGGGCCTCGGGGTACGCGGTCATGTTGACGACGTCCCGGCCCATGGACGCGAACCAGCGCGACTCGGCGCGGGTGGAGAAACGCGGTCCCTGGATGACGACGACGGTGCCGCCGTCGCGTGCCGCAATCCCGAGCTCCGCGGCGGAGTCGAGCAGGATCCGGCGGAGCTCCGGGCAGTACGGATCGGCAGCAGAGACGTGGGTCGTCTCGGGGCCGTCGTAGAAGGTGTCGGCGCGGCCGCTGGTGCGATCGACGAACTGGTCGCAGACGACGAACTCTCCGAGGCGAAGGTCGGTGTGGAGTGCGCCCGAGCTGTTGGGGCCGATGATCTGACGCACGCCCACGTCGCACATCGCCCACATGTTTGCCCGGTAGGGCACGCGATGTGCTGGCAGCTCGTGGTGGCGGCCGTGACGGGGCAGGAAAGCAACCTGCTTGCCGGCGAACTCCCCGACGACGATGGGCGCCGAGGGCTTGCCGTAGGGCGTGTCGACCTCGACCTCGCTTGCACTGGTGAGGAATTCGTAGAAGCCGGATCCGCCGATGACGCCGATCATGCCGCTCGCCCGTTCAAATGGGGCGCGGCGAGCAGGATCGCGAGCGCTGTCTGCCCCTCCGCGAATCCGCCCGAGTGCGCACGCTCGAGCGCCTGGGAGAGTGGCAGCCGCACGAGCTCGACATGCTCGTCGGCGTCCGGTGCGGCCGTCCCAACCTCGACGCCGGTGGCGAGGAACGCGTCCGAGCGGAGCGAGAGGTGCGCGCTCGAAGAGTAGAAGGTGGTGAGGTGCCGCCACTCGCGGGCGCGGCCGCCCGTCTCCTCGGCCAGTTCGCGTGCGGCGGCCTCTCGCGCCGTCTCGCCGTCGCGCACCGAGCCGGCTGGCACCTCGAGCGTCCAGTCACGGACGGGGTGGCGGTACTGCCGCACGAGCAGAAGCTCGTCCTGAGCCGTCACGGCGACGACGAACACAGCACGCGGCACGGCGAGGTAGGAGTAGCCGGTCTCGCGGCCGTCCTCGCCTCGGAGCTGGTCGCGCAGGATTGCGCGCCACTGTGAGCCGGCGATCAGCTCGCTCTCGGCAAGCTCGAAGGGAGGTGGCTCGGTCAACTCGAGACCGGCCAATACGGCGACGGTGCGAGCGGCATGGAGCAGCCCGGCGCCGCGGTGCACGAAGGCGAGATCGACGACGGTGTCGAGGTCGCGCCAGGTCTCGAGCAGCTCGACGCGAAGGCCGGCGTCGCGGCAGCGGGCGAGCGTGACGCCGAGCACGGCCGGCGTCGACCAGGGGATCTCCCGCAGCGGCTCCGGATGGAAGCGGGCCATTGCGATCAGCCAGTAGCCGCCGTCGAAAGCGGGACCGAGCACGACGTCTGCGCCGTCGTCGAGCGCCGCGAACGTTCGCGCAAGCGAGCCGGGCGGCAGTCCCGGGAGGTCGGACGAGACGATCGCGACTGGGCCGCCGACAACCAGGCGCTCGAAGGTCCGCCCCAGTGCATCCTCGAGCCCGCGCCCATCCTGGAGCACGAGCGGGGTGGCCGGCGCGAGCCGCTCGAACTCCGCGGCCTCTGCCGGATCGGCGTGGAGAATGGTGACGTGATCGACCTCGGCTCGGCACGCGTCAAGCGTGTCCAGCAGCAGCGCTCGCTGGAGCTCCGCAGCCTGTCCGGCCGTGAGGGGTGGAACCAGCCGTGTCTTCGCATGTCCGGGGATTGGTGCCTTCGAGATCACGAGCACACGAGGCTGTGGACTAGTCGTCACGGGCGCCTGCGCGGATCCAGCTGGTGAGGAGCTCGCGTTCGTCGGCGGTGAGCAGGTTGCGCAGCGAGGGGTCGGGCGGATGGGTGAGCAGGTACGAGAGCTCGGGGCGGCCGGGCAGCACACGTGCGAAGGCTGGCGCAGTCTGCGCGGGCACCCGCACGAGTTGATCGTATGAGCGGCCGCGGCGCAGGTCGAGATACGGGTAGCTGACCGGATGGCACGCCGTGCACTTGCGGTCGAAGAGCGGTTGTACGTCGCGAGCGTACGAGACGTGTCCGCCTCGTCCGACGGCGGCCGCCGCGCCGAGCACGGCGATGCCGACCACGAGCGCCACGGCGATCAGGCGGGGATTGTGAGGAAGTCGCTGACGTTGCAGTTCTCGTCCACCGCCAGGAAGATCCACGGCCCTTCGAGGTCTCGGTCGATCGTGGCCCGCCAGCGCCCGGGAGCGTTGTCGGCGTTGTGCAGCTCGAAGACGATTCCGGCCCCGGGATTGACGGCGAGCGTGTAGTTCCCGTCCAGGTCGTTCCCCCGGACCTCCATCGACAGCCTGCGTCCCTCGACGCGCGGGCTCGCGATCGACGGGTTCGGGATGTTGCGGTCGGGGAGCCCGAACGAGATCGTCTGTGTCTCACCCTTGTCGAGAGCCACGATGCGCGAGACATAGATCGTGTCCGGCGCGTAGGCCTTGAGCAGGTAGCTGCCGGCGGGCGCCTCCGGCAACTCGAACTCGCCGGCCGCATTCGTGACCGCGACGCGGTAGTGCTCCTCGCCGCCTTCGAGGTCGGCGCCCTTCAGGAGCAACGTCACGAGCGCTCCTCCGAGCGGCCGGCGATCCTGATCGATCACGCTGCCTTCGATCGTCCCGGTGCCCCGGCGCTCGGTCGCGGCGGGTACGTCGAGATCCTGCGGCGGGGTGCCAGGCGTCGGCACGCGTTGCCCGCCCGTCTCGCCGTTCTCGTTCTTCGCTCCTTGCACGATCCAGCCCCGCACCAGGTCGAGGTCGGCCGGATCGATCGGCGGCGCGCGCGGCGGCATCCGGGTGCCGATGCCCGGGATGTCCGCCACCGGTGGATCGCCGCCGAGCTTGAGATAAAGGAAGCTGTTGCTCGGGTCGCCGGCGACAACCCGGACGAGCCCCGGATCCTCGAGCGCGCGGGCGCCGACGAGGTCGTCGTAGGAGCGGCCCTCGCGCAGGTCGAGCGACGAGTTGACGCCCGGATGGCAAGCCATGCAGCTGTACTCGGCCCAGACCGCCTGCACCTCGCTGTACGCGACCGGCTTTCCGAGCTCGGTGGTCTTGCCGTCCTCGTCGCCGCCACAGGCAGCAATCGCGAGCGTCAGGGCGACCGCCGCAAGGAGAGCCAGCATGGCCGTTCCTCTGCTCATGCTGGGAGCCTAACGTGCGTTCGCGACAGCAACGTTACGGAGGTCTTAACAGATCGGCGCCGCCGTCCCAACGGTCGGTACGGGAGGTGAGGCCGTACGGCTCGACGTCGGTCCGCCTGCTCCACCAGCCGCGGTGCCGACCGAGGTTACGCTTAGGAAAGCCTACGTACGACGGTGATCGCACGCTCCCGCCAGCGCAAGCGATGGGTGTGACCGGTCGGGAGCGCCGCTCCTTCCCGCACATACCAGTCGTACGCGCGCGCGAGCGTGTCGCCGGTCCGGAACCGTGGCGTCCAGCCGAGCAGCAGCTTCGCCCGAGCGGTGTCGAGCACGACGTCCCGATCTGCGCTCGCGTAGTGCCAGCGGGAGAGTGGCGAGAGACCTAGGCGGTCGAGCGTCGCGAGCGCGACGCGCGCAGGGCCGGCGGGTAGCGAGGTGACGCGGCTCGCGCTGCCGGCGTGGCCGACGAGCGCCTCGAGCTCCTCGCGCACGGTGCCGGGCGAGTCCGCGCCGAGGTTGAAGGTCGCACCCGCGACTGGCCGCTCGGCCGCGAGCAGGACCGCGTCGACGAGGTCGTCGACGTCGAGGAGTTGGTAGCGGTTGCGAC
>JBDSOJ010000096.1:0-11198 GCA_039914895.1 Gaiellaceae bacterium | reverse complement strand
AGTCCGGCGCCTCGTCGAGCGCGCCCGCTTTCCACTGCCAGTACGCGAGCTCGCCCGCAAACCAGAGGTGCCGCTTCTCGAGCGCGAGCGGATAGGCAGCGTGAGCCTCTTCGACTGCCCGCTCGCGATCGCCGGCGAGCCAGGCCGCCTCCGCGCGCGCGGCGTGGACGTGGCCGAGCCGTTGCAGATGCCCGCCCGGCTGCGCGAGCTCGAGCGCCTCGTCGAGCATGTCGAGCGCACCCGGGTCGCCCCGTCGGGCTCGCAACCGCCCGAGCGCGATGAGGCCCGTGATCTCGCTGATCCGGTTCCTGGACTCGACTGCGACGCGCGCCAGCGGCGCGACCTCGTCCCAACGCCCTCGGTAGAGATGGACGCAGGCGAGCCAGGCCTGCGCATAGCTGACGTACAGCTCACGCGCCTCGCCGAAGCCGATCTGCTCCTCGAGGTAGCGCTGCGCGCTGTCGAGCTCGTACATCTCGCCGAGACCGGAGCCGAGCATCCCGAGCGCGGAGTTGATCCGAACCTCGTTGTCCTGCGCGCGCGCCAGCTCGAGGCTGCGCAGCAGGAACTCAACACCGCGATCGATCTCACCGGCCATCATGTGCGACGTGCCGATGATGTTCAGCGCGAACGACCGGCCTTCGTCGTCGCCGAGACGCTCGGCCGCCGCCAGTGCGCGCTCGCCCCAGACGACTCCGTCCGCGTTGTCGCGATCGAGCATGCGGAGCGAGGCCTGCATGCCGTAGGCGCTCGTGAGCTCAGGCCCAGGGGGCAGCCGCTCGAGCAGCTCGATCGAGCGCAGGCTCGCGGCCTCCGCGTCGGCGTTGCGTCCGAGGGCGATGTACGTGGTCGGAAGCCGCGCAAACAGGTCGCCCTCCCGCAACGTGTCGCCGAGCTCTCGGTAGAGCTCGATCGCCTGCAGGAACGCCTCGACCGCCGTGTGATGAGCCCCGGTCACGTGCGCCTCGTGGGCGTACGCGGCGAGGATGACGGCCCGGTCGGGCAGGGCAAGCGGACTCGCGTGCCGGAGCGCCCGCGCGTACTGTGCCACCGCTTCGCGGTGGGCGGACGCCGCCGCCGCGCACCGTGCCGCCTCGGGCGCGTATTCGAGTACCGCGGCCGAGTCGCCGGCCTCCTCGGCGTGGTGCGCGAGTCTCGAGACGTCGCGGGTCGGCTCGAGTGCCCTGACGATCTCGCCGTGCAGGGCGCGGCGTCGGTGCGGCGGCACGTCGCTCTCGACCGCCAGCCGGGCGAGCTCATGACGAAACCTGACACCGTCGCCGTCGGCGCGGAGGACTCCCGACGCGAGACAGGCATCGAGCTGCTCCAGCTCCTTCGCCGCGACCGCCTCCAGCAGCGACAACTCCGCGCGAGCCGGTATGACCGAGACGACCTCGAGCAGCCGGCGCGCGGCCGGATCGAGCCTGGCCGTCCGCGCGAGCACCGCGTCACGGACAGTGTCCGGCAGACTGCCGCCGCCCGCAGCGAGGATCTCGGTGACGTAGAAGGCATTCCCCTGTGTCAGCCTGTGGATCGCCTCCGCGTCAGCCTGCTCCGGTTCCGCGAGCGCTCGGACGGCGGCCAACGAGAGCCGGGGCACGGCCAGCCGCGAGACCGCTGCCGCCGACGTCAGCTCGCCGAGAACAACGCGGAGCGGATGGTCGCCGACGACCTCGTCGTCGCGGTACGTGGCCAGCACGAGCGCGCGAGTCCCGCCGATTCGGCGACCAAGCACGCGCAGCACATCGAGCGTCGCCTGGTCGGCCCAGTGCACGTCCTCGAGCACGAGCAGCGGCGTCTGCTCGAGCGCCGCCAGCACAGTCGCCGCCAGCTGCCGTGGCTCGCCGGCCACATCGATCCCGATGTCGAAGAACGGCCCGAATGGGGTCGGCGTGGTCAGGTTCTCGCACGAGCCGTGCAGCGCAGCCTTGCGGGCGGCGAATGCCCGCACGAGCGCGGTCTTGCCGACGCCCGCCTCGCCGCCGACGAAGAGCAGATGGCCGCCCTCGGCGCGAAAGGCGTCGAGCTGCGCCAGTAGCTCCTCCCGCTCGAGCAACTCGACCACGCCCTGATCCTCCCGCGTAGGCTGCCGCCGTGCAACGACGCGTCCTCCTTTCACACACTGACGATCCTGCGATCGCCGCCTCTTTCGCCAACCTGCGTGAGGAGCTCGAGGTCGAGCTCGACTTCCCGGCGGACGTGAAGGCCGATGCCGAGCGCTCCGCCGGCTCGCCGCGCCTGCCGGACGCCGACGAGACCGCGATCCCGTTTGTCACGATCGACCCGCCCGAGTCGATGGACCTCGACCAGGCACTGCACCTCGAGCGGGACGGCAAGGGCTATCGCGTCCGCTACGCGATCGCGGACGTCGCCGCGTTCGTCACTCCCGGCGGGCCGATGGACGTCGAGGCGCACGCGCGCGGCCAGACGCTCTACGCGCCGGACGCGAACGCGCGGCTCTATCCGCCGGAGCTCTCCGAGGGGGCGGGCAGCCTGCTCCCCGGCGAGGCGCGACCGGCGATTCTGTGGACGATGAACGTCGACGAGACCGGCGAGGGCGTCGAGGTCGACGTCCGCCGTGCGCTCGTGCGCAGCCGGGAGAAGCTCGACTACGCGGGAGTTCAGCGCTCGCTCGACGACGGCACAGCGAGCGAGTCACTCCAGTTGCTGCGCGAGGTGGGCCTGCTACGGCAGGAGCGCGAAGCACGTCGTGGCGGGATCCAGCTGCCGCTGCCGGAGCAGGCGGTCGAGCAGACGCCCGACGGCTACGCGATCTCGTTTCGCGCGCCGCTGCCCGTCGAGGGCTGGAACGCGCAGATCTCGCTGATGACCGGCCAGGCCGCGGCCGAGCTGATGCTGGAGGCGCACGTCGGGGTACTGCGGACACTGCCCGAGGCCGACAAGGGGGCGATCGAACGGCTGCGCCGGACGGCGAAGGCGCTCGGGGTCGAGTGGGGCAAGGAGCAGACGTTCGCCGACGCGATCCGCGCGCTCGACCCGACCGTGCCGGCGAACGCCGCGTTCCTCGACGAGTCGACCGTGCTCCTGCGCGGCTCGGGCTACGCGGCGTTCGACGACGAGGTGCCGACGCAGCCGAGGCACGCGGGGGTCGGCGCCGAATACGCGCACACGACCGCTCCGCTACGGCGGCTCGTCGACCGTTACGTCGGCGAGGTGTGCGTCGCCGTCCGCGCCGGCGCGGACGTCCCCGAGTGGGCGCACGCAGCGCTGCCGGGTCTGCCCGAGACGATGGAGCGCTCCAACCGGCGCGCGCAGCAGTACGAGGCCGGGGTCATCTCGACCATCGAGGCCGCCGTGCTGGCGGGGAGCGTCGGCCGGGTCTTCGACGCGGTCGTCGTCGAGGTGGAGCACGACGACGGCGGCGGGACGGTGCAACTGACGGAGCCCGCAGTCACCGCGCACTGCGAGGGCGAGAACCTCCCGCTCGGCGAGCGTGTCCGCATCCGCCTGACGCTCGCCGACGTGGCGAAGCGCCAGGTCCGGTTCGAGCTGGCCTAACGACAGGGGTAGCCGAAGGCGATCCGCACTCGGTGTGTCCGGCCGCCCTCGACGCGGACGTCGAGCGGATAGCAGCCACGGTGTGTGAGCGAGAAACCGCCGTTGAAGCCCGTCACCGCGCCCACCGCGCCCTTGTACGAGAAGGCGCGCATCGCGGGTGGACACGGCTCGAATCGCACCTCGGCGACGCCCTCGCTTCCGCGCGCATAGTCGAGGAACAGTCGACTGCGATAGCGTGCCGGAACCGAGAGCACCACCGGGCGGCTGCTCCGCACCAGGAGCGCGGATTTCCGCCAGAAGCGACCGTCCGCCTGCCGTCGGCCAAGCCCCGCCGGCGTCGCCGCGTGCGTAAGACCCGAGAGAGCAACAGTCCCTGCGAACACGCGGCCGGCGGTCGGGAACGTCAGTGGGCCGCGCCCGCTCTCGATCCTCGAGCGGCAATCGCGGGTCGGGATCTCGTCGTCCGCCGCAGCGGCGCTCGCCGCAGCGATTGCCGTGACGAGCGTCGCGATGAGGACGAGCCTCATCGCGTCTGCGGGAAGCCCAGGTCGACCTTCGACGTGTGCGGGTCGGGCCAGCGCGAGGTGACGACCTTGCCGCGGGTGTAGAAGTTGATCCCCTCCGGCCCGTAGATGTGCGTGTCTCCGAAGAGGCTCGCCTTCCAGCCGCCGAACGAGTAGTAGGCGACCGGCACCGGGATCGGCACGTTGATCCCGACCATCCCGGCCTCGACCTCGAATTGGAACTGGCGCGCGGCGCCGCCGTCGCGGGTGAAGATCGCGGTGCCGTTCCCGTAGGGGTTCTCGTTCACGAGCGCGACCGCCTCGTCGTAGGTGCCGACACGGGTGATCCCGAGCACCGGCCCGAAGATCTCGTCCTTGTAGGCGTCCATGCTCGGCGTCACGTCGTCGAGCAGCGTCACGCCGAGGAAGAAGCCATCGCCTTCGGGCGCGGTCTCGCGACCATCGACGACGACAGTCGCGCCCTGCTCGGAGCCGCCCTCGATGTAGGCGGCGACCTTGTCGCGGTGCTCGCGCGTCACGAGCGGACCCATCTCGACGCCCTCGTCGAGCCCGTTGCCGACCTTGATCTTCGGCAGGCGCAGCTTGATCGCCTCGACGAGCCTGTCGCCCGCGTCGCCGACCGCGACCACCTGCGAGATCGCCATGCAGCGCTCGCCGGCCGAGCCGTAGGCGGCGCTGACCGCCGCGTCGGCGGCCATGTCGATGTCGGCGTCAGGAAGCACGATCATGTGGTTCTTGGCGCCACCGAGCGCCTGCACGCGCTTGCCGTGCTTCGTGCCGGTCTCGTAGATGTAGCGCGCGATCGGCGTCGAACCGACGAAGCTGACAGCGCTCACGTCCGGGTGCTCCAGGATCGCGTCGACCGCGACCTTGTCGCCGTGGACGACGTTGAAGACGCCGTCGGGGACGCCGGCCTCCTTCAGCAGCTCGGCCGTCCAGATCGACGCGGACGGGTCCTTCTCGGACGGCTTCAGCACGAACGTGTTCCCGCAAGCGAGCGCCGGCCCCCACATCCACATGGGCACCATCGCCGGGAAGTTGAAGGGCGTGATCCCGGCGACGACGCCGAGCGGCTGGCGAATCGAGTAGACGTCGACCCCGGTCGAGGCCTGCTCGGTCATGCCGCCCTTGAGCAGGTGCGGGAGCCCGCAGGCGAACTCGATCACCTCGAGCCCGCGCGTGACCTCGCCCATCGCGTCGGAGAGCACCTTGCCGTGCTCGGCCGTCAGGATCCGCGCGACCTCCTCGCGGCGCTCGTGCAGGAGCTCGCGGATCGCGAACATCAGCTCCGCGCGCTTCGCCAGCGAGGTCGCGCGCCAGGCGGGAAACGCCGCCTTCGCTGCCGCGACAGCCGCGCCGACCTCTTCGGCCGTGGCCAGGTCGACCTCGGCCGCCTGCTCGCCGAGCGCGGGGTTGAACACAGGACTGGTGCGGCCGGAGGTGCTTTCTACGGACCTGCCACCTATCCAGTGGCTGATCCGCTTCAGTTCTGCGCGCTGGTCGGTGGGCGGGGTCGCGAGCTCGGTCATGCCGTCCTCCTCAAAAGTGTCAGCCCAAGCCTAGCGCGGCCCTAAGGACAAACGACGAGCTTGCCCGGCCGGCTCCACCCCTCGCCGATTTCGTCGAGACCGACTCTCTCGACGTCGAGCTGGATCTCGCCGGCGACCGCGTGCCCGATCAGCCGGCGGTAGTGCTCGGCGAGCACGTCCGGCGGGACGGCGAAGTCCGAGAAGCCGTACAGCTCGAGCTGCTTGCCTCGGATGGCGGCGGAGGGGAGCGTCGCGCTCGGTCCGGCCGCCTGGCCGAGCTGGACGATCCGCGCGCCAGGCGCGGCAGCGGCAACGGCTCGCTCGAGCGGCTCGCCGCACAACGGATCGAGGACGTAGGTGGGCTCACCGAAGTCACCGTCCAGCGGAACGGCATCGTCCGCGCCGAGCTCGAGGGCGCGCTCGAGCCCCTCCCGATCGCGGCCGGCCGCGACGACATGCGCGGCCCCGAGGAGCTTCGCTGCCTGGACGGCGACCTGGCCGACCGTGCCGGTGGCCCCGAGCACGAGCACGCGGTCGCCCTCCCGCACCGGCGCCCGCCACGCGAGCGGCATCCAGCCGGCGAGCCCGGCGATCCCGAGCGCCGCCGCGAGCGCGGGATCCGCGCCCTCCGGCACCTCGGCGACGACCGCTCCGAGTTCCGCTCGCTCGGCCATCGCGCCGTTCCGGGCGAGCCCGAGCCCGCCGCCGAACGTCCAGACCACGCGGCCTCCCGACTCCCGCCCCACGCACTCGCAGCCGGGAACGTAGGGCAACGCCGGATGCCCGCCGTAGAATTGCCCCGCCGCCACGGCCCGGTCGATCGGGTTCAGCGCCGCGGCGAGCACGTCGAGGCTCTTGCCGGCAGGCTCGGGCGCCTCGCCCAACTGGGGCGGGCGCCCGAGCTCCGTGATCAACGCAGCGCGCAAGGGGCGCCTAGATCTTCCCGAGATTGCGCCACTTCTGGAAGATCTCCCGGATCTGGCGGTCGTAGGTGCGCGCGGCGTCGTCCGGCGTCCGCTTGCCCTGAGCCACCTCCGCGAACATCTGCGGGATCAGGAACTTGTTGAACATCTCGTCGATTCCCGCGTTCGACGTGCCGGGGTAGCCGACATTCTTCGTGTACTTCGCGGCGATCTCGCCGAGCACCTTGTACTTGCCGGCCGGCTTCGCCACCGGGTCGCGCTCGAGTCGCCTGGTGATGTTCGAGACGGAGTTCGGCCACGACGGGAAGTTGTAGAACTTCGAGTTCTCGAACGCCCCGATGTACTTCGTCTCCAGATCGACGAGGAACTTCTTCGCCAGCCGCTTGTTCTTCGCGAACTTCCAGATCACGTAGCAGCCCATCACGTGCTCGAGCCCGAGCCTGCCGTTTGGCCCCGCCGGGATCGGGAGCAGCCGGATCTTGGCGGCAAGATCGGGGTTGACGAGCTCTGCGGTACGCGTGATCGAAATGGCGTTCATCGCGAGCGAGAGCCGCCCCGCGACCATGGCCTGGTTGTTCGAGGCGGGCGTCCAGGCGAAGATCTCGTTCGACATCCCCTGCTCGTAGAGCGCCTTGGCGAACTTCAGCGCCTCGCGCGTGCCCTTCGAGTTGAGGACCACCCGGTTCTTGTCGTTCTGGATGAACCCGCCGAAGCACATCATCAATGCCATCAGCGCCATGTTCGAGTCGAGCTCGTTCGACATGCCGATGCCGACGGGATTACCCATCGCCTTCAGCTTCGGGGCCGCCTTGAGGACGTTGTCCCAGGTCGTCGGCTTCATCCCGATCTCGCCCCACAGGTCGGCGCGGTAGTTGGCGGGGTCGGGGACGTAGTTGTCGGAGAAGGCGAAGTACTTTTTCGTCCTCGGGTTGTAGGTGCTACGGAATGCGAGCTGGCCCATCTTGCCGCGCTTGCGCGTGACGGCCTGGACGATCTCCTTGTGGTCGATCACCTGGTCCTCGTACGCGGCCGGCGGGGAGAGAAAGAAGAAGAGGTCGTGACCGCTCTGGGCCGCGACCTCGGCGGCGGCGCGGGCCGGGATGTCGTTGACGTTGATGTGATCGACGAGGACCTCGGTGTCGTTCGCCTGCCCCCACCGCTTCGTGTAGACGTTGTCGAACCACTTGTCGTACGCAGGCACGAAGTGGCTCCACTGGACGATCCGGAGCGTCTCCTTCAGCTCCTTGCCTCGATACTTGGGGACTCCTGCCGCGGCGGTCTTCGTCGCAGCGCCTCCATAGACGACGAGGAGGGTGCCGACACCGGCTTTCTCGAGGATCTTGCGCCGGGTTGTACGCTCGCCGACCACCTCCTCTCCGGGCCGGTCGGTGTGTCTGCTGTCGTCCGCCATCTGGATCTCCTTTCGTCGGTGTGGACTGTCTGTCAGCGGAACGCGCCGCCCGTGAAGCCGGCGATGAAGCGGTCGAGAAACGTGTTGTAGAGCAGCGCGAGCGGAATCGAGGGGATCAGCGTCGCAGCCATCAGCGCGCCCCAGTAGAAGACATCGCCGCGGATCAGCTCGGTGTAGATCCCGGTCGAGACGACCTTCGAGTCCGAGCGGGTGATGAAGGCGATCGCGTAGACGAACTCGTTCACGCAGAGCGAGAAGGTAAAGATGACGACGGTGAGGATCCCCGGCAGCGAGATCGGGAAGACGATCCAGATGAGAGTGCGCAGGCGCGACGCCCCGTCGACGAGCGCCGCGTCCTCGAGCTCCCGCGGGATCGACTTGAAGAACCCCATCAGGAGCCAGGTCGCGAACGGGATCGTGAAGCCCGGGTACACGAGCACCAGCGACGCGAGCCGGTCCTGGAGCCCCACCTCGGCGATCACGCGCGAGAGCGGCAGGAAGAGCAGCGTCGGCGGCACGAGGTAGACGAGGAAGAGGCCGACACCGAGGCTCTGACCCCACCGTCCCGAGAGGCGGGCGAGCGCGTAGCCGGCCGGCAGCGAGACCGCGAGCGTGATCACGACGACCGCCAGCCCGACGAGCACGGTGTTGAGGAGCCAGTGCGCGTACTGGGTGTCGCTGAAGAGGAAGCGGTAGTTGTCGAGCGTCGGCGAGCCTTCCCCCCAGCCGAAGGGATTGTTCTCCGTGTTGTAGAGGTCGAGCTCCGACTTCAGGGAGGTCTGGAGCATCCAGTAGAACGGAAACGCGAGCACGATCGCGAATGGCCCGACGACGAGCCAGGTGAGCACGCTGTCCCGGCGACGGACGGGCACTACGTCACCTCAACCCTGCGGGCGAAGAGGAGCATCAACACGGTGACGACGGCGAGCACCGGAAGGAGGAAGAGCGCAATCGCGGCTCCCGGGCCGAGCGATCCGGCCTGGATCCCGGTCTGGAACGCCCACATCGGCAGCATCTGCGTCGAGTTGAATGGCCCGCCGCGGGTGAGAATGTAGACGACCGCCATGTCGGTCGCGGTGAAGACGATCCCGAACAGGACGGCGATCGTCGCGATCGGGAGCTGGAGCGGCAGCGTCACGAACCAGAGCTTCTTCAGGCCGGTGGCGCCGTCCACCTTCGCTGCGTCGTCGACCTCCTTCGGGATCGACGCGAGCCCGGCGATCATGATCACGGTCGCGAAGGGCAACAGCCGCCAGGCGTGCACGGTCGTGATCGCAGCGAGCGCCTTGTTCGGCTCGCCGAGCCACTGCGGCGGATTGAACTGGTCGACGAGCGAGAGCTCCTTCAGTGTCCAGTTGACGACCGAGAAGAGCGAGTCGAAGATCCAGAGGAAGCCGATCGTCGAGAGGGCGACGGGCGCCGCCCAGGGGAGGAGGATCAGGAAGCGCGCGAACCACTTGCCGCGGAAGTCGCGGATCAGGAAGTGCGCGAGAACCGCGGCGCCGAGAATAACGATCGCGTTCGCAAGCAAGGTGAACACGATCGTGTTCGTCAACGCGGTGCGGAAGTTTGGGTCGGCCCACTGGCCGGCGTAGTTGTTGAGGCCGACGAAGTCGCCCGTGAGCGACCCGGCGGTGGCGTTTGTGAGCGAGAGGTAGACCGAGAGAATCAGCGGGCCGCCGACGAGCAGACCGACGAAGATCACCGCCGGCGCGATCAGCGCGGGCGCAAGGAATCGGCGCTGCTCGAGGAGATCTCGTCTCCTGCGCCGCGGCACTGCGGCTGCCTCCACGTGCCGATCCTAACGAGTCCATTTGGTTAATGTGCGGCGCACGTGGCCGAGATCGCCCTCCAGAAGGTCTCGAAGGTCTACCCCGACGGGACGCGCGCGGTCCGCGACCTCGATCTAGCGATCGACGACGGCGAGCTGGTCGTGTTCGTCGGCCCGTCCGGCTGCGGCAAAACCTCGGCGCTGCGGATGATCGCCGGGCTCGAGGAGATCTCGGGCGGCGAGATCCGGGTCGGCGACCGGGTCGTCAACGACCTGCCGCCGAAGGACCGCGACATCGCGATGATCTTCCAGAACTACGCGCTCTACCCGCACATGAGCTCGTACGACAACATGGCGTTCGCCCTCAAGATGCGCGGGCTCGACAAGGCCGAGATCGACCGGCGCGTGCGCAACGCCGCGCGCGTGCTCGGGCTCGCAGAGGTGCTCGCGAAGAAGCCGCGGACGCTCTCCGGCGGCCAGCGGCAGCGCGTGGCGATGGGGCGGGCGATCGTGCGCGAGCCGCAGGCCTTCCTGATGGACGAGCCGCTCTCGAACCTTGACGCGAAGCTCCGCGTGCAGATGCGCGCGGAGATCGCCCGGATCCAGCGCGACCTCGCGGTGACGACGATCTACGTCACCCACGACCAGTCGGAGGCGATGACGCTCGGCGACCGGGTCGCCGTGATGCGCCGGGGCGAGCTCCAGCAGCTCGACGCGCCGCAGAACCTCTACCGCAAGCCCGTCAACCTCTTCGTGGCCGAGTTCATCGGCTCCCCCGCGATGAACCTCGTCGAGGCGGAGATCGCCGACGGCCAGGTGCGGTTCGGCGAGCACAGCCTGCCGGTGGACGGGCGCGCGGGCCTCGGCAACTACGAGGGCCGGACGATCGCGCTCGGCATCCGGCCGGAGGATTTCGAGGACGCGGCGCTCTCGGACGCGCCTGCGGGCAGCCGGCTTCCCGTGACGGTCGACCTGCGCGAGGACATGGGCTCCGAGATCTTCCTCCACTTCTCGATCCACGCGCCGCACGTTGCGACCGAGGACGTGAAGGAGGCGTTCGAGGCCGACGAGGCGGTCGCGGCGCTCGAGCAGCAGGCGGCGCGCGCCGGAACGCCGTTCGTCGCCCGCGTCGATCGCGAGTCGGCGGCGCGCGAGGGCGACCGGATCGAGGTCGCGGTGGACACGCGCATGCTCCATTTCTTCGATCTCGAGACCGGTGAGGCGATCGCGCAGTAGGCTTCCGGACGTGGCCACGATCGAGACCAACCCCCGGCTCGGCGCGCAGATCGTCGCGGACGCGAAGGAGTTCGTCCTCCATTCCTGGTCGGTGCAGGACGCGATCCACCCGATCCCGGTCGCCGGCGCCGAGGGCCGCCACTTCTGGGACTACGACGGCAAGCGCTACCTCGACTTCGCCTCGCAGCTCGTCAACGTCTCGATCGGCTACGGCCATCCGAAGGTCGTCGCGGCGATCAAGGAGCAGGCCGAGAGGCTCTGCACGATCGGGCCGCCGATGGCGAC
>JBDSOJ010000064.1:0-4066 GCA_039914895.1 Gaiellaceae bacterium | reverse complement strand
CGACAATAGTCCTCGACGCGAGGCGGTTCAAGCCCCCGGCCGGGTCTACGATGACCGCGTGGAAGGGGTCTCTGCAGCGGCCGATGCGCGCCACCGGGCGCTGCTCGACGCGCTGCCCGACCTCGTGGTGCGGCTGCGCGCCGACGGCACCTACCTCGAGATCGGCGGCGACATCTCAAAGCTCGCGAATCCGCCCGAGCTCGTCGTCGGCTCCCCTGCCCACGAGTTGTTTCCGCACGACATCGCTGACAGCTGATGGTCTGTGTCCGTACCTCGCTGGAGCAGGGGACGCTCGCGACGGTCGAATACCGCTTGCGGGGGCGCGCCTCGGCGCCGAGCGCGACTTCGAGGTGCGGGTGGCGCCGGCCGTGACGGGCGAGGTCGTCGCAGTCGTCCGCGACGTCACGGACCTCCGCCAGGCGATGTGCGACCTGACCGAGTAGCGCGCGCGGGTCGTGGCTGCCGGCGACGCCGAGCGGCGCCGGGTCGAGCGGAACCTGCACGAGGGCGTTCAGCAGCGGCTCATCACGGTTGCCCTCCACCTCCACCTCGGCTGGAAACGGATCCCATCGAGGTACCGCAGCTGATCGAGTCCGCGCAGACGGAGCTGTCGCTGGCGCTCGAGGAGATCCGTGAGCTGGGCCGCGGACTTCATCCGGGGCTCCTCAGCGACCGCGGAGTCGAGCCGGCACTCGCCGGCCTCGCCGAGCGGGCGTTGCTGCCGGTCGAGATCGTCGAGACCCGTCTGAGCGGTTGCCGCCGGCAAGTCGAGGCTGCCGCTTACTACCTCGTCGCCGAGGGCTTGCAAACGCGGCCAAGCACAGCGAGGCGTCGCAGGTCACGGTCCGGGTGCGCCCGAACGGCACCTACACGACGGTCGAGATCGTCGACGACGGCATCGGCGGCGCCGACCCCGAAGCAGGTTCCGGTCTCCGCGGCCTCGCCGACCGCGTTGCTGCGCTCGGCGGCGAGCTCGAGGCGGCGAGCGAGTTGGGCCGCGGCACGGCGCTCCGGGCGAACCTCCCCCGCGACGACCCGAGCCAGAAGCCGTCCGGCGGCGAACACAGGCAGGAGATGCCTTCGCGACACTGAATGCTGCCCCGAGAAAGTCCCCAGGGAGGATAGGACATGAATCGAACGCCAGTCCAGAACACCGCGCGGCTGGTGGGAATCGTCTTCCTGCTCGTCGGCGTCGCCGGCTTCATCCCCGGCCTCACCACGAATCTCTACGACGGTCTCGAGTTCGCCGGCGACAACGGGAACGCGGAGCTGCTCGGCCTGTTCGAGGTCAGCGTGCTCCACAACATCGTGCACGGTCTTTTCGGCGTCGCGGGACTCGCACTCGCAGCGACCGCAGCCGGCGCTCGCAACTTCCTGATCGGCGGCGGCGCGATCTATCTCCTGCTCGTCGTGATCCAGGCGATCGGCGCGGGCGACTGGGTGCCGCTCGTCGGCCCGGACATCTGGCTGCACCTCGTGCTCGGCGTCGGGATGATCGCGCTCGGCGTCGTGACGACACGCCAGAGCTCCGTGGCGTCACCCGCCTGACCTTTGCTCGCATCGACCTGCTGAAGGGCGGCCCGCACGGCCGCCCTTCACCTTTCCCGACTCGCAACTCGTGCTAAATCACCTATGCGAGTGGTTTTCCCGCCGGCCCCGAGTGCCGACCATTGGTCGCAGACCCTCACTCGACCAGGGAGTTCCTTTCCATGCGGATTCGTCTCGTTCTCATCGCAGCCCTCGCCGCCGTCGCCGCCCCGAGCAGCGCATCGGCGTCCGAGATCATCGACCGCAACGCGAGCAACGTCTCGCTCAAGGTGGCGCAGAACGGGCAGGCGCTCGTCAGCTACAACGCGCGCGGGAAGCAATGGAACGTGCTCGCCTGGGGAGCGATCAACGCGCTCCATCCGACCCCGGGAGGGAAGCAGCTCGACTTCAAGCTCGACTACTCCGGCGGCTACGGCACCTACAAGCGCGACGTCTGGAAGACCCTGAGGAACACGTGCCGCCCCTATGACGGGCCGGAGCTGCAGTGGTTCGTCGCCGGCTGCAAGGCCGCCGACGGCTCCTACTGGGCGCTGCAGTCGTGGCAGCGGGCTCTGCCGAACTACGGCCTCAGGGCGGCGGCGAAGCAGGCAGTCTGGGAGCTGCGGCTGTCGCACTTCCGCGGCGAGCTCCCGGTCCTAACCGTGAACCTGAACTGGGCCTACCGCAAATACCACCACGTCTTCGGCTCGTTCACCTACCTCGGCCGGCCGGTGCACGGCTTCAAGTCGACCGCCGCCGGCGTCCCACTCGACACGTTCGGGCGCAATCTCTACCTGGACACGTTCAACTCCGCCTACGGCAAGGGTTGGCTGCGGGAGAACAGCTTCCTGATGCACAAGGGCACCGGCAAGTTCTGTTACGGCTTCTACCGTCACGGCAGTCGGCCGGAGGGCCACGGCGTCAAGTACCGGGCGACGATCATCGGCCCGGGCGTGCTGCCGGACAGCTACTGGCAGGCCGATGCGCTCGACGCGTACGACCAGGCCCTCGACCTCGAGATGCACGCGGCGCAGAAGGAGTTCCTCGCCGGCGACTCGCTCTGCAAGGCCGTGTAGCCGGCGCGCGTACCATCGGCGCCGTGTCGAACGGCGAGCAGTTGAGAGCGGTGCTGCGGCGCCACCCCGTCGGGGTGAGCGTAGCCACCGTAGCGGTGGAAGGGACGCGGCTCGGTCTCACGCTCGCCTCGCTCGTGTCGCTTGCGCTCGAGCCGCCGCTCATCGGGATCTCGATCGCTCGACAGGCCGCGTTCCACGAGCTCCTGCGCGAGGCCGGCGGCTTCGCCGTCTCGCTGCTTGCCGGCGATCAGCTCGCGCTGGCGCAGCACTTCGCTCGCGGCGTCCCGCCGATCGCGATGTGGCAGGGACTCGAGGTGCGGGACGGTCCGCGCGGCCCCCTGCTCGAGGGCGCGGTCGGCTGGCTCGAGTGCGAGCTCGGCGGCGAGCTCGCCGCCGGTGACCACACCTTCTTCACGGGCCGGGTCGAACGGGCCGAGGTCGGTCTCGACAGGCCACCGCTCCTCCGCCTCGGCGGCGACTACCGGCCTGCATGATTGAAGCGGTCGTGTTTGACCTGGACGGCGTCATCGTCGACTCCGAGCAGGTCTGGGACGACGTCCGCGAGCGGCTCGCGAAGGAGCGCGGCGGCCGCTGGCACGACGGCGCGCAGGCGGCGATGATGGGGATGAGCTCGCCCGAGTGGTCGGCCTACATGCACGAGAAGCTCGGGCTCCCCGAGTCGCCGGCGGAGCTCAACGACGAGGTCGTGCGCAGGATGCTTGCGCGCTATCAGGGGGAGCTGCCGCTGATCGAAGGTGCGGTCGAGGCGGTGCGCCGGCTCCCCGTCGACTTCGCGATGGCAGTCGCCTCGTCCTCGAACCGGCCGCTGATCGAGGCGGTGCTCGAAGGGGCGGAGATCGCGGGGTTGTTCGACGCCGTCGTCTCTTCCGAGGAGGTCGCGCGCGGCAAGCCGGCGCCCGACGTCTATCTCGAGGCGGCACGCCGGCTCGGCGTACATCCCAAGCGCTGCGCCGCGGTCGAGGACAGCGCGAACGGAATCCACGCCGCCCATGCCGCCGGGATGCGTGTGATCGCGCTCCCGAATGCGCACTACCCGCCCGCAGAAGACGCCCTCGCGCTCGCGGACGTCGTTCTCTCGTCGGCCGCCGGGCTGAACTCCGAGCTCGTGCTGGGATAGGCGAGAGCGTTCGCGACGGCCGCCGCCTCGGCATCGTCGACGGTCAGCGCAGCCTCGAGCACGCGCTTGTAGACCGGCCACATCTTCCGCAGGAACTCCGTTCCGGCTGGCGTGATCACGGCGTAACGGCCACGCCGGTCGCCCTCGCAGGCTTCGCGCTCGAGCAAGCCCTGCGCAGCCAGCCGGTCGACGAGCTTCGTCGCTCCACCGCGGCTGACCGTAAGGCTGTCGGCGAGTTCGGAGAGACGCAGGCGTCGGTCCGGCGCGCGCCGAAGCGCCCAGAGCACGTCGTACCAGGCAAGCGGCGGCAGACCGCATTCCGCGA
>JBDSOJ010000184.1:0-6891 GCA_039914895.1 Gaiellaceae bacterium | reverse complement strand
CACCGACCTCAAGGGCTTTGACCCCGAGACGTTCTCGGCGAACGGCGCCACCGACGTCGTCGCCGCGCCGGCTCTGCTGGAGCTCGAGGCGGCCGGGCTCGTCCGCGTCTCCGAGGCGGGGCTCGAGATCGATCGTGCGCCCGACGGGATTCGCTTCGAGCTCCTCGCCGACCACCCGCGCCTCGGTGAGCTCGTCGGGTCGGACGAGAAGTTCGCCGCCCACAACGCCGCCGAATGGGAGCACGGCCTGCTCGTTCATGTCCCGAAGGGTGTGGTGCTCGAGCAGCCGCTCCTCGTCCGGATCACGAACTCGGTCGAAGGCGGCTCGCTCTTCTGGCGGCTGCTGATCGTCGCCGAGCCGGGGAGCCGCGTCTCCGTGATCGAGGAGTACGCGTCGACGACGCCCGAGCTCTCCGGTTATGTGAACGCGGCCGTCGAGATCTTCGTCGAGGACGGGGCGAAGGTCGAGTACGTCTCCGTTCAGAACGTCTCCCGCGAGACCTGGCACTTCGGCAGCCACCACGCCCGGATCGAGCGCGACGCCGAGCTCGACTGGGTTGCGGCCGGCTTCGGCTCGAAGCGGGGCAAGATCCGGATCCAGAACGACCTCGCCGGCCAAGGGGCAACCTCGCGCGTCACCGGCGCCTACTTCGCCGACGGCGTCCAGCACCTCGACTACGACACCTTCCAGGAGCACATCGCGCCGAACACGACCTCCGACTTCGCCTTCAAGGGCGTGCTCAACGCCGAGGCGAGCGCGGTCTGGCGCGGGATGATCCGCGTCGAGGAGGCCGCGCAGAAGACGAACGCCTACCAGGAGAACCGCAACCTGCTGCTCTCCAAGCAAGCGCACGCGGACTCGATCCCGGGGCTCGAGATCATGGCCAACGACGTCCGCTGCACCCACGGAGCGACGCTCGGTCAGGTCGACCGTGAGCAACTCTTCTACCTGATGGCCCGTGGCCTCTCACGCGCGGAGGCCGAGCGCCTGATCGTGCGCGGCTTCTTCCAGGACGTGCTCGACCGGATCGAGCTCGAGCCGGTGCGCGAGGCATTAGGCGCCGCGCTCGAAGCGCGGATTCCTCAGGCCTAGGTCCCTTCGGATGCGGATCGACGAAGGTCGTCTGGTTGAGCGACGTTGTCCGCACTGCGGGAATCTGGAGCGGCGTGCGTTCGGCGAGTCCGAGTCCGACCGTGGGGAGTTGGCCTCCTACGCGCTGGGCTGGACTGCCGGGCACGAGGATCTTGTCGGGTACATGACGATCGGAATCGGCGTCGACAACCCCGGCGGCGGCACTTTCCACATTGAAGTGCGGGTCGTCGATGACGACTCCGGTGTCGGAATGGGTCTTGTCGACACGCCCTTCGAGGATGTCCCGCAGGGAGGTCCTGATCTCAGCCGCGGCGAGGCGCTCGCGCACGAGGACATCGCGTACATCTGGTTTGTCGTCGACCACGTGATGGCGCAGGATCGGCGAGCGCGGTGGATGGAGCACTGGCTGCTCGGGATCCAGGCCCTCGTCTCGCCGAGGGTTCTCGAGGAGACCGCGCCCGTACGACGTGTTCGGCGCGACCACGAGGCGGAGTGGGTTCTGCTGGACGAGCAAGGCGTGACCGACCTACAGCCCGTTCATCTCTTCCACGCCCTCGATCGCGACCCGTCGCTTGTCGAGGTTCTCGTTCTGGAACCTGGGCAGGCCGCAGTCCGATCGAGCGTTGGAGATCCTTGGGCTACCAGCCCGGTTTCGTGATCACGCTCTAGACGGCCGCGACGCCGAAACTCATCGATTGCCGGTATCAATCCGCCTGTGCGCGCGGTGCTCATGATCGCTGCGGTGCTCATGATCGCTGCGGTCGCGGCCGCCGCAGGGATCGCGGGCGGCCAGGCCACGCCCGCGCCGACGAAGACCGCCGCTTGTGCGCCGCCGCGCGCGACCGCCGGCCACACGAGCCGCGTCGAGCGAGCGCTGCGGACGCAGCACGATGTCTGGGGGAACTCGCTCCTCAGCGCGCCGGACGGGCCGAGCTACGAGGCCGCCCGCCGCTTCCTGCCGCCGATCCTCTACGCACGTGCGCCTGGCAAGAAGGCGCTCACCGAGTCGGGCGTCTACTACCTCCCGTTCGGCCAGCCGCTCGGGGCTCGGGGGTCGGGATCGATTGCGCTGCACGTCGCCGACGGGAGCCAGGTGATCGCCGAGCGCGTCGGCGGGCGGCGGCTGACGATCCTCGTCGGCGCCAAGGGCGGCGAGCGCTACGGCTCCTGCCTCGCCCGCCTAGGACAGGCGCGCCTCGCGGACGGCTTTCAGCCGATCATGAGCACGACCTACACCGACTCGGCCCGCGTCAGCTACCGCCAGGAGTCGTTCGCGGCGCAGACCTCCGAGACGGGCTCCCTTGTCAGCTTCATCCGGCTCGACGTCGACGCGCGAAGCGCTACTGCAAAGACCACGAAGCTGCGGCTAAAGCCTTCGCTGAAGGCGCTCCAGAAGGTGCTCGCGTTCACCCCGGGCGGCACAGTCAAGCGCTCGCAGCTCACGTACACGATCAAGCGCGGCACGAGGAAGACCGTCTATCTCGCCTGGATCAACTACCCCGGACGGCGCACCCTGAAGGTCGACGCCGAGCGCTATGACCGCGCCCGCCGCGCCGTTCGCGCGTACTGGAGCTCGCGCCTGCAGGAGGGCACCCAGATCGTCGTGCCGGAGCAGCGCGTCAACGATGCCTACCGGAGCGTGCTGATCCAGAACCTGAACCTGACCTGGCGCTACAGCATCGGCAACCCGTACGAGCAGTTCTCTTTCCCGGAAGGCGTTGATGTCTCCGAGGTGATGGGCGAGCTGGGCTATCCGGGCGTCGCGCGCTCGATCTTGCAGACCTCCCTGACGCGCAAGGACACGCCATATCCGAACTGGAAGATGGGCCAGCGGCTGATCGGCTCGGCGCTGCACTACCGCCTCACGCGCGACCGCGCCTACGTCGACGGGGCGACTCCGACCCTGGCGCGCTACGTCGAGGAGCTTGGGAAGCAGATCGGCGCGAGCGGTACGGGCCTCCTCGGGCGCGAGCGCTACTCCTCCGACATCCCCGAGGACGTGCTCGGACTGCACTCGCAGGCGACGGTGTGGCAGGGCCTTCGTGCGATGGGCCGCGCCTGGGCGGAGACGAAACAAGCCGATCTCGCCCGCCGCTGCGAAGCGCTTGCTACCAGGCTCGAGGCCGGCCTCCGGCGCGCGGTCGCCTCGTCGCAGCGCCGGCTCGGCGACACGTCGCTGTTCGTTCCCGCGCGCCTCCTCGACGGCGAGCGCCCGTACAGCTCGCTAACCGAGGCACGGCTCGGTAGCTACTGGAACCTCGTCATGCCGTACGCGCTCGCCTCGGGCCTCTTCGCACCGGGAAGCCCGGAAGCGACGGGGATCCTCCGTTACCTGCTCCGCCACGGCTCGCGTCTCCTCGGCGTCGTCCGTGCCGGCGCCTACGCGCTCTACCCCCGACCGGTTTACCCCGTCTCCGGCACCGACCAGGTCTACGGGATCAACGTCGCGCGCTTCCTCGCCGACAACGACGTCGCCGATCAGCTCGTGCTCAGCCTCTACGGCTCGCTGGCGGTGGCGATGACGCCGGACACGTTCGTCTCGGGAGAGGCGGCCAGCGTCGCCCCGCTCGCCGGCGACCACTACCGTTCGATGTACCTGCCGCCGAACGGAGCGAGCAACGCCGCGTTTCTCGAGACGCTCAGGTCGCTGCTCGTGCACGAGACCCGCGACCCCGAGGGAGCCCCCGTCGGGCTCGAGCTCGCGTTCG
This sequence comes from Gaiellaceae bacterium, assembly GCA_039914895.1. Classification (GTDB taxonomy): domain Bacteria; phylum Actinomycetota; class Thermoleophilia; order Gaiellales; family Gaiellaceae; genus Gaiellasilicea. The sequence goes on along the minus strand of JBDSOJ010000184.1, from coordinate 3,090 downwards.
CAACACCTCGGCCGTGGCTCCGCGCCGGCCGCCGGATCGTCGTGCGGCGGGCGCCGACGAGCTTCGGCCCCGTCTCGTACTCGCTCGAGGCGCGCACCGACGCGATCCTGGCGACCGTGGAGGCGCCGACGCGGACCGCGCCGAAGTCGCTCGAGCTGCGCGTGCGGCTGCCCCGCGGGCAGCGCGTCGAATCCGTCACCGTCAACGGCGAGCCGCTCGTCCTCCCACCGGGCGGCAACCTGGGCGAGACGATCGATCTCACCGGACTCGGCAACCAACTACAGGTGGTCGTTCGCTACGGCAGCCGCCGGCCGCCGTCCTCGCTGAGAGTGACCTCGGTCAAGCGGTTGCGCGTCCGCTACATCGCCCACGACGGCCGGCCGAGCTCCGCCTACGTGGTGCTGCCCTCGTGGTACGGCCCCGCCGCCAACCCGCCGCTGCCGCTGATCATCTCGCCGCACGGCAGAGGCCTGAACGGGCGCGCGAACTCGTACCTCTGGGGCAACCTGCCCGGCCGCGGCCCCTTCGCCGTGATCAACCCCGACGCGCGCGGGCGGCGCATCGCCGGCCACTCATGGGGCTACGCCGGCCAGGTCGCGGACCTCGCGAGGATGCCCGAGATCCTGCGGACGACGCTTCCCTGGTTGCGGATCGACCGAAGCAGGATCTATGCGTTCGGCGGCAGCATGGGCGGCCAGGAGACGCTCCTCCTGCTTGCGCGCCACCCGAAGCTGCTCGCCGGCGCGGCGGCCTTCTCCTCCGTCACCGATCTCGCGCTCCAGTACCGCAATTTCGACCGGCTGCAGTGCAAGAACAAGTGCCGCACCTTGCTCGGTAGCCGGTTCGGCTCCAGCCTGCGGAAGCTGGCGCGCCGCGAGATCGGGGGCGGCCCGGGGCGCTATCCGGGCGCCTACGCTGCTCGCAGCCCGATCACGCACACGCGTGCGATTGCGGCCGCCTGTGTGCCGCTCCAGCTCTGGTGGAGCGTCGCCGACAGGGTCGTCGTCGACCAGCAGTCGCAGACGGGGAGGCTCTTCTGGGACCTGCGCCGGCTCAACCCCCACGCGAACGTCGAGGCGTTCGTCGGCTTCTGGATCCACTCGGCCGAGATGCGCGCCCGGACGGGACTTCCCCTCGCCCTCGCCCGGTTCGGGTTGCTCTCGCAGGGCGTTGCCTGGCAGGACATCCGGCGCGTCCGGCAGCTCGGCCCCTGCACGCGAAACTAGGCGGGCGGCGTCAACCGAGCCAGCGGCGGCGCTTCGGCGGCGCGTCCGCGTTTTCGCCCAGCAGGCGAGCCGCCTCGAGCAGGTCGTCCGCCTCGAGCGTCGTCACCTCGTCGCGGCCGAGCTCCTCGAGCGCCTGCCCTTCCATCCGGGCGAGCCTCAGCGCCTGCCGGTTCAGCGCCTGCTCGAAGATCGTCCGCGCGTAACGGGCGTTGCCGAAGCCCTCGCCGCGGGCAGCGCCGGCGAAGATCCGTTCGAGGACGCCCTCGGCGCCCGGGCCGAGTTCGTACTCATGCTCGGTCGCCAGGCCGCGCGTGATCTCGAGCAGATCGTCGGTTGAGTAGTCGGGAAACGAGATCTCACGCGCGAAACGGGAGCGCAGGCCGGGATTCGAGTCGAGGAAGGCCCGCATCAGCCGCGGGTAGCCGGCGACGATGACGACGAGTCGGTGGCGATGGTCCTCCATCCGCTTCAGGATCGTCTCGACCGCCTCGGCGCCGAAGTCGTGGCGGCCGTCGCCACCGCCGGGCGTGAGCGCGTACGCCTCGTCGATGAAGAGGACGCCGTCGAGCGCGCGCCGGATCGCGCGGTCGGTCTTGATCGCCGTCTGGCCGACGTACTGGCCGACGAGCGAGGCGCGGTCGACCTCGACGAGATGGCCCTTCTCGAGCAGCCCCATGGCGCCGTACATCTCTGCCAGCAGACGGGCGACAGTCGTCTTGCCGGTGCCCGGGTTGCCGAGGAAGACGAGGTGCTGGCTCGTCGCCGCCTCGGGCAGGTCGTGCTCCTTCCGCCGCGCCTGCACCTGCAGGAACGCGAGCAGCGCGTGCACCTGCTCCTTGACCGTCTCGAGGCCGACGAGCCCGTCGAGCTCGGCCTGGAGCACGGGCAGCGGCCGCGAGTCCGTGCGTGCGCCGAACCGCTCGGAGAGGAACTCCTCCACCCCCGGTCGTGCTGTCCGCCGCAGTTGGTCGCCGAGACTCTTGATCGTGCCGCGGATCTCGTCGAGTGGATTCACGCGGGCACGGTAGCGCCCTAGGCAAGAAACGCGCGTTCGTAGGCTGCCGTGTCGTAGTAGCTGCGGACGAGAACAGCCCTGCCGTCGCGGAATGTCCAGATCCGGACGATCTCGCTTGCGAACGGGCGTCCCGATGCCGCGGCCCGTCCGGAGGCCTGCACGATCTCCACGACCGTGTTCCCGTCTCCGTAGATGTCGACCAGCTCGAAGCGGTCGTAGTCCATGTGCTCGTTCAGCGTCGCCAGCCAGCCGCGGACACCCTCGGGGCCGTGGACGATGCCGGCCCGCGGGAGCCGCTCGAGCGAGCCCGCCACCTGCCACTCGACGTCGTCCCCGAGCTGCGCGAAAAGGAGGTCGCTAGCGAGGGTTCCGTCAGCCGGCGAGTGGGGAGCCCGCACCGCGTCGACTCGGCTCGTCACGACCTGTCCTGTAAGAGCCCAGCCTGCCGGACGATCACACGCGCGACCTCGCCGAGCGCAGCCGCGCCGAGGCGCATCAGAGAGAGCACGCTCCAAAACAGCATGATCCCGGCGCCGATGTTCGCCCGTTCGTCGGGTTCGAGGTGGCTGTTCGAGACGAACCACTCCATCCATTGGATTGCCCCGGCACAGGCGAGCGCTCCGCCGATGCGTGCCCACCATCGTGGCGGAAACAGGGCGCCAAGCTGGAGAATGAGGACAAACGGCGCGATCGGAAGTGCAAAGTAGTCGTACCAGGGGTCGGCGACGATCATCGCTCGGCGAGTGTCTGCTGGAGCGCGGCGACCTGTTCCTCGAGCCTGGCGACGCGCGCCTCGAGGGGAGATTGTGTTGAAACAACACTTTCGACGTTCGTCGAACGCTGCGGCTC
>JBDSOJ010000178.1:0-4262 GCA_039914895.1 Gaiellaceae bacterium | reverse complement strand
GTTCGAAACGACGACGTCGAGCGCGCCACCGAGGCGCTTTCGGCGCTCGTCGAGCGGGAGCTCGCGCTCGCAGCTACCATGGCGGGACAATGATTCACCCCCGCATCGATCAGCTTCTGGACACCGAGCATGGCGGCGTCGACTCCCGTTACGCGCTCGTGATCGTGGCCGCAAAGCGCGCCCGCCAGATCAACAACTACCATCACCAGCTCGGCGAGGGCATGGGCTTCGAGGAAGCGCCGCCGCCGCTCGTCGAGTCGCGCTCGAAGAACTACTTGACCATGTCCCTGGAGGAGATCGCCCAGGGCAAGATCAAGTACGACTACGGCAAGCGTTAAGCCCTCGTAGCGGATTAACCCCGGACTAACGCTTCGCGGGCACAATGGCGGGTGATGACACGCATCCTTCTCGGGATCACCGGCGGCATCGCGGCCTACAAGGCCTGCGAGCTCGTCCGGCTCCTCGTCAAGGCCGGGCACGACGTGCTGCCGCTGCCGACGCGTGGCGCCGAGCGTTTCGTTCGCGCCGAGACCTTCTTCGCCCTCGCACGCAAGTCGCAGAGCGGCAATGCGTATCCACACCTTGAACGCGCCGACCTGCTCGCGATCGCGCCGCTGACCGCGAATACGATGGCGAAGCTCGCGCACGGGCTCGCCGACAACGTCCTCACCGAGGCGGCGCTCGCCCACCGCGGCCCGGTGCTCGTCGCCCCGGCGATGAACACACGCATGTGGGAGCACGAGGCGACGCAGGCGAACGCGGCGACGCTCCAGGCCCGCGGGATCGAGCTGATCGGCCCGGAGGCGGGGGAGCTCGCCGAGGGCGAGGTGGGGCTCGGGCGGATGGCGGAGCCGGAGCGGATCGCGGCGCGCATCGAGGCGCTCCTGCGACTTTGTGTTGATTCGACACAAAGTGCGCTCGCGGGCGCAACCGTGCTCGTCAGTGCCGGCGGCACGCGCGAGCCGCTCGACGCCGTGCGGTTCCTCGGTAACCGCTCCTCCGGCCGGATGGGGGTCGCGCTCGCCGCCGAGGCGAAGCGCCGCGGCGCGCGGGTGACGCTGCTCGCGTCGAACCTCGCCGTGCCCGCGCCCGCCGGGGTCGAGGTGGTCGAGGCGCCGACCGCGTCCGATCTCGAACGAGAGGCGAGAGACCGCTCCGGCGCCGCGGACGTGATCGTGATGGCGGCGGCCGTGGCCGACTACCGCCCTGCCGAGCCGGTCGTGGGCAAGAGAGCCAAGACCGGGGAGCCCTGGACGATCGAGCTCGAGCCGACGACCGACGTGCTCGCGCTCCTCGGCGGGCAGGAGCGGAACGGCCAGGTGCTCGTCGGCTTCGGTGCCGAGGCGGGCGCGTCCGGTCTCGAGCGCAAGCGCCGGATGCTCACAGACAAGAAACTCGATCTCGTCGTCTACAACGACGTGTCCGTTCCCGGGATCGGCTTCGACGCCGCCGACAACGAGGTCACGCTCGTGACCCGCGCCGGCGAGCGGCAGCTGCCACGGGCGCCCAAGGACGAGATCGCCGCCGGGATCGTCGACGAGGTCGAGCGCCTGCTGGAGGAACGCCGTGGAGGCTAGGCGCGACCCCGCGGCCGTCGCCTCCTCCGCAGAGACCGTCGAGCGGCTCGTCGACAACCTCGCCCGCGTCGTCCACGCGCCCGCCGAGACGCTGCGGCTGATCGTCCTCTCGCTCGTCGCGGAGGGGCATGTGATCGTCGAGGACTTCCCGGGCGTCGGCAAGACGATGCTCGCGAAGTCGCTCGCTCGCTCGCTCGACCTCGAGTTCTCGCGGATCCAGTTCACACCCGACCTGCTCCCGTCCGACGTCACCGGCGTCAACGTCTTCAACCAGCGGACGAACGAGTTCGAGTTCCGGGCCGGGCCTGTGTTCGCGAACGTGCTGCTCGTGGACGAGATCAACCGCGCCTCCCCGAAGACGCAGGCGGCGTTGCTCGAGGCGATGCAGGAGAGCCAGGTCACGATCGACGGCGAGACGTACCCGCTCGACCCTCCGTTCATGGTGATCGCGACCCAGAACCCGATCGAATACGAGGGCACGTATCCACTGCCCGAGGCCCAGCTTGACCGCTTCTCGATGCGGCTCGCGCTCGGCTACCCGCCGCTGGCAGACGAGGCGCGGATGCTGAATGAGCAGACGACAGAGCCGCCGCTCGAGTCGCTGACGCCGGTCGCGACGCTGGCCGAGGTCACCGCCGCGATCGACGAGGCGCGCTCGCTCTTCGTCGAGGAGAGCCTCAACCGCTACGTCGTCGCGCTGCTCCGGCACACGCGCGGGAGCTCCCGGCTCGCGCTCGGCGCCAGCCCGCGGTCCGGGATCGCGCTGCTGCGGGTGGCGAAGGCGCGTGCGCTTGCGGAGCGACGCGACTACGTGCTCCCGGACGACGTCAAGGCGATCGCCGGGCCCGTCCTCGCGCACCGGCTGATCCTTGCGCCGGAAGCGCGCTCCGCCGGTCTCACCGCCGAGGAGATCGTCGGCGAGGCGGTCGAGCAGACCCCCGTTCCGGTCTAGTGACGCGGCGGGGCTGGCTGACGCTGCTGCTCGGGGCGGCGACGTACGTCGTCGCCTGGCTCTTCGGAGCCAAGGCGCTCTACCCGGTCGCAACCGGGCTCGTGCTCGCGCCGCTCGGCGCGCGCACATGGGTGAGGCTCGCCGCGGCGCCGATCCGGCTGCGCCGCCGGGCCGGGAAGGGCGTGCTGCTCGAGGGCGAGGACGTCTGGGTCAGCCTCGACGCGGAGCCGGAGTCGCGCGTGCCCGCTCCCGGTCTGATCGTGACCGAGCGGATCGCCCGCCTCGGCGACCAGGTGACGACGCTCTCCCGCGCCGGCCGCGGCTACCGCGGCACCTATGTGCTCGAGCGCGTCGCCCGCGGTCGCTACGAGGTCGAGGCGGCGCGCGCGACGATCGACGATCCGTTCGGGCTCGCGCGGGCGGAGGTCGACCTCGACACGCGTGGCTCGCTGCTCGTCTACCCCCGGCTCGTGTTGCTCGACCGGCTCTTCTCCGAGAGCGGCGCTTACGTGCAGGACGGCCGCCGGCTGCTGCTGCGCCGCCCGTCGGGCTTCGACCTGCATTCGGTGCGCGAGTACGAGCAGGGCGAGTCGCTGCGCAAGGTGCACTGGAAGACGACGGCTCGCCGCGGGCAGCTGATGGTGAAGGAGCTCGAGGACGCGCCTCGCGACGAGATCGCCGTGATCCTGGACGCGGACGCGAGCGCCGTCGTCGGGGACAGTTTCGACGTTCAGGTGCGGGCCGCGGGCTCGATCCTGCGCGCGCACGCCTCGCATGCGCGTCGCGCCGTGCTCGCGGTCAACTCGGCCGAGCGGCCGAGCGTCCGCGTCACCTCGCTCGACGGTGACTGGCCGGCGGCGCTCGGCGTGCTGGCCGAGGTGCAGCCGAACGGGACGCGCCCCGTCGTCGAGCTGCTGGCGCGCGAGAGTGGGCCGGCGTCGCGCGCTGTCGAGACGGTCGTCGTGACGGCGCGGCTGTCGGGCGCGCTCGCGACGAGGCTCGCGCAGCGCGCGCTGGGCGGCCAGGGGGTCAGCGTCGTCTGGATCGACAGCGCCAGCTTCGCGGCCCGTCCGACGAAGGTCGACCCGGAGCTGCTCCGGCTCCAGGCCGCCGGCATCGCCGTCGCGGTCGTCCGGCGTGGCGACTCGCTGGCGGCCGCGCTCGGAGCGGCGCCGGCCGTCCGGAGCGCCCATGGCTAGAACGGGCGTTGTCTATCTCCTCCCGGCCGCGCTGATCGCGCTCGGCTGGCTGCGGCTCGAGGAGCCGCGCGCCAAGGGAGCTGATTGGCTCTGGATCGTCCTGCTCGCGCTCGTGCCGGCGCTCGCTCCGCAGCTCTGGCTTCGACTCGCGCTCGTCGCGCCGGCCGCTCTGACCGCAGCCTGGGTGGCCCTCGACACGCCCGCTATCGACGACCGGCCCGGGTTCTTCGGTCCCGTCCTCGACCGGTTCGCGAACGGCGTCGGCGGCTACTACGACGTCACCGTGCCGTTCGTCGCCGCCGAGCACCAGCGGATGCACGGTGTGCTCCTGCTCGCGATCTTCGGCTTCTGCCTCGTGCTCGCGCAGTCGATCGCCGCGCGGCGGCCCTTGCCCGCCCTGCTCGCGGTGATCGCCGGCGCGGGCTGGCCGGCCGCGCTCTATCCGTCCCGCAGCATCGCGTACGGGGCGGTGATCCTCGCCGCGGCGCTCTGGGTGCTCGCGGGCCTGCGGACGACCCGGCCGGGGCCGGCCCT
>JBDSOJ010000158.1:0-12855 GCA_039914895.1 Gaiellaceae bacterium | reverse complement strand
CGCGAGCGGGCAGTCGAAGAGGCTCACGCTGCCTATCCGCTCGCGCTCGAGAAGCGGCACCTCTGGTTTGCGGGCGAGCTCGCGTACTGGCAGTGGAAAGCGGGCGCGCTCGACGAGGCGCCGGACTGGATCGCCGAGCCGTACAGGCTTCAGCTCGCGGGCGACTCACGGGCGGCGGCCGACGCCTGGGCTGAGCGCGGGTGTCCGTACGAGGCGGCGCGCGCGCTTGCCGAGACGGACGACGAAGGTGCACTCGCGGAGCTCGATCGCCTCGGCGCGCGCCCCGCTGCGACGGATCTGCGCCGTCGGCTCGGATTGCGCGGGCCGCGCGAGTCGACCCGCGAGAACCCGGCCGGACTGACGACCCGCGAGCTCGACGTGCTGCGGCTCGTCGCTTCCGGGAAGCGGAACGCGGACGTCGCCGCCGAGCTCGTGCTCTCGCCGCGCACGGTCGACCACCATGTTTCCGCGATCCTGCGCAAGCTGCAGGTGCGCACGCGGGGCGAGGCGGCGGCGGCGGCCTCCGAGCTGGGTTTGCTCCAAGACCGGTAGACGCAGCCGCCAACATGGGCAATCCCGCCGATGCCGCGGCGTGGGCACCGCCGTAGCGTCGAGACATCCGACGAAAGGAGTCTCGATGGAGACGTACGTGATCCTCCGGCGCAGCGGCTGGGGCACCGGGGAGGAACTGCAGAAAGCGGCGGCTCGCTCGACCGCCGAGGGCGACCGCATGCCGGACGACATCCGCTGGATCCGCAGCTACGTGCTCGAGGAGCAGGACGGCTGCGTCGGCACGGTCTGCATCTACCAGGCGTCGAGCCCGGAGGCGATCCGGGCGCACGCGTCCGCGGCCGAGCTGCCGGTCGACGAGATCATCGCCGTCGCGGATGTCGTGGTGGTACGCCCCGACCCCGAGCCGGCAACCGTCTAACAGGAGAATGAGATGAAGAAGCGCGCACTTGTGCTCATCCTGGCCGTCCTGCCGGTGCTGGCCGCGGTCGGCATCGCCGCGGCGGCCGGCGCCTTCGACGGCGCCAAGTCCTCGACCGCACGGTTCCACGATCTCGACCAGGCCCGGGATGCCGGGTACACGGTCAAGGTCGCCGACCTGGCCGGGATCGAGTGCATCGCCGACCCGGGCGGCACCGGCTCGATGGGCGTCCACATGCTCAACCCGTCGCTGCTCGACGCGACGATCGACGCGGAGCAGCCGGAGCTGCTCGTCTACGAGCCGAGGAACGACGGCACGATGAAGCTCGTGGCGCTCGAATACCTCGTGATCAAGGCGGCCTGGCAGGGCGCCTCGAAGCCGGCGCTCTTCGGCCAGGGCTTCGACGAGATCGCAGCCGGCAACCGTTACGGGTTGCCGCCGTTCTACGCCCTGCACGCGTGGATCTGGAAGCCGAACCCGGGCGGGATCCTGAAGCCGTACAACCCAAGGGTCGACTGCAGCTAGCGCCAGCTGAGCCGTGCGGCGGGCTGCGGAATCGTCACCGACCACAGCCCGCCGCCCGTTCGGTCGTACCGTTCGAGGCTCGCGACTTCGACGACAGTGACGGCGTACCGGCTCGCCAGGGCCAGAAACCGCTCGTCGGGCGACCAGGCGAAGTCCCGCGCGTCGCCCAGGTGCCGGGGCAGACTGACCTCCGAGCCGTCGCCGCGGAGGATTACGTCGGGCGTCCGGGTGACGTAGGTGCCGCGCGGGCTGGCGCCGAGCCGTCCTCCGGTGGCGCGGAAGTACGGCTGCGTCCGCTCGAGTCTGCCGCCCTCGAAGAACGCGATCACGCTCAGGGGGCCGAGGGGCTCGAAGCGCCCTCCGAGCCGGATCGAGATCGCCACCGCGGCCCGGCGCCGCGAGAGCCACGCGACGCCGTCGACGAGCGCCCGGATTTGGGCGATCCGGTCGGGGACGGTCGGATGCAGCATCGCTGCGCGCTCGAGCTCGGCGGGGGGGATCAGCGTGCGCGTGCACGAGCCGCGTCGGTTGGCGCAGAGGCGAAAGCGGACGATCGCTCCGTCGAGCGCAACCGTAAGCACGCCGTCTGGGCGGAACGCCGGGGCGCAGCCTGGGAGCGCCCGGACGAAGCCGCCGCCGCTGAAGAGCTCGACCCCCTCGCCGAGGCAGCGTGCGACCGTGGAGCCGTCCGGCGACTCGGCCCCGGAGGGAACGCAGCCGCTCTCGTCCTCGCCGGTGCGCTCGAGCGACGGCATCACGAGGAGCCGGACGCCGCACACGCCGTCGTGGAGCACGAGCTCGCCGCGCGCGCCGAGCCGCTGCAGTGCAGCGGGGAGAGCTGCGTCCGGCTCGGAGGCGGTCGTCGCCGGCTTCGTCTCGCCTCCGTCCCGCCGCAGAGCGTCGGCGGCCGCGGTGCCGACAACCGCCGCGACCGCCACGCACGCGATCCAGCCGAGCGGACTTACGCCGCGACTTCCTTCGCCGTGGCCCGGAGCTGCTCGCCGAAGCGCGCGCGCCGGACGAACTGCCCGATCCCCGGCTTGCCGACGACCTCGCCGCCTTCGACGATCACGTTGCCCCGCAGCAGCACCGTCTCGACGTCGCCGACGACCTCGGTGCCCTCGTAGAGGTTGTAGTCCGTCCTCGACTGCTGGTTCGCGGCCGTGATCAGGTGGCGCTTCTCGGGATCGAAGACGACGAGGTCAGCGTCGGAGCCGACCGCGATCGTGCCCTTGCGGGGATAGAGGCCGAACAGCTTCGCCGGATTCGTGCAGAGCAGCTCGACCATCCGGTTCAGGCCGATCCGGCCCTCGCGGACGCCGAAGTGGTGGATCATGTGGAGCCGGTTCTCGAGCCCGGGGCCGCCGTTCGGGATCTTCGAGAAGTCGTCCCGTCCCATCGCCTTCTGCTCGCCCCAGGTGAAGGCGCAATGGTCGGTCGAGATCGCGCTGAGGGTGTCGCGGCGGACAGCGTCCCAGAGCACGTCCTGGTTCGCCTTCGCGCGCGGCGGCGGTGTGTAGACGTACTTCGCCCCCTCGAAATCGGGGCGCTCGAGGAACGTCTCGTCGACGAAGAAGTACTGCGTGCAGGTTTCGCCCCAGACGTCCCAGCCCTTCTCACGCGCGAGCGCGATCGGCTCGACCGACTCCTGGCAGGAGACGTGGACGACGTAGAGCGCGCAGCCGGCGACGCGGGCGAGCTGGATCGCCCGGTTCGTCGCCTCCCCTTCGGTCTCCGGCGGCCGCGTCCGGGCGTGCCAGACCGGTTCGGTGTGTCCCGCCGCGAGCGCCTTCTTCACGAGCACGTCGATCGCGTCGCCGTTCTCGGCGTGCACCATCACGAGCGCGCCCGTCTCGGCCGCGACCTCCATCGTCTTGAAGAGCGTCTCGTCGTCGACCATCAGCGCGCCCTTGTAGGCCATGAAGAGCTTGTAGGAGGTGATCCCCTGCTCGGGCAGCGACGCGAGCTCCTCGAGTGAGCCACCGTCTTTCAGGTCGGTGACGGCGATGTGGTAGCCCATATCGATCAGCTGCTTGCCTTCAGCCTTCGACTTCCAGTCGGCAAGCGCGTCGCCGAAGCTCGTGCCTGGGGCCTGGATGCAGAAGTCGACGTGCGTGGTCGTGCCGCCCCGCGCAGCGGCCCGCTGGCCCGATTCGACGTTGTCGATCGTCGTCGTGCCGCCGAACGGCATGTCCAGGTGCGTGTGCGGATCGACCGCCCCCGGGAGCACGTACTTCCCGGAGGCGTCGATCACCGTGTCTGCAGCGACGTCGAGCCCTGTGCTGCCCAAACCTGTGCTGCCCAAATTCGTGCCGATCAGGGAGATCCGCTCGTCCTCGATGAAGATGTCGGCGACGTAGTCGTCTGCCGCGGTGACGACGCGGCCGCCTTTGATCAGAACGGACATAGCGGATCTCCCTTCTCGGTTCTCTGCTTACTCGCCGCCGGCCGTAACCTCGACGGTCGCCTTCTCCCAGTCTGCACCGTTCACGTCGGCGCCCTCGTCCTCGAGCTCCTTGACAGCGGCCTCGGCGAGGTCGGTGCGGTAGGCGTCGCTCGACGCATCGGCCTTGATCACGCCGAACTGCTTTGCGATGTCCGCGGTCCGCTGGAAGGCGGCCTCGTCCATCACGCCGATGCCGGTCTCGTTCGGCCACGTCAGCGCGTTGATCTCGTTCAGCTGCCAGACCTGGTGGCCTTCACCCAGCGTCGGGCCGCTGTCGAGCACGTGCTTGAGGCACTCGTCCGCGTTGTCGCGGCAGAAGGCCCAGCCCTTGAAGCTCGCCTTCAGGAACCGCCTCGCGATGTCCTGGTTCGCCTCCTCGGCGATCCACTCGCCCTGGACGAAGATGCCGTCCTCGAGCATTGCGGTGCCGGCCTCCTCCATCGAGATCACGTTCAGATCGTCGAGCGTGTAGAGCTCGCCCGTCTCCTCGTTCTCGGTCTCGAGCACCTGCGCCAGCTCGTTGTAGGTCATTGCCGCCGCGGCGTCGACGTCCCGGCTCAGGAACAGGTTCATGTCGAACGGCTGGTTGACGATCGTCACCTCGTCCTTGTTCTTGGGGTCGATCCCATTCTTGACGAGCGCGGCATAGAGCTCGTTTTCGTTACCGCAGCACCAGACGCCGACCTTCTTGCCCTTCATGCCGGCGACGTCGGTGATGCCGCTGTCCTTCCAGGTGACCTCGGTCATCCCGCTCTTCGAGAAGACCTGGGCGATGTTGACGAGGTCGCCGCCCTGGTCGCGGGCCGCGAGCAGCGCCGGCAGCCAGTCGATCCCGAACTCGGCCTGCCCGCTCGCCACGACCTGCTCGGGCGTGATGTCCGGGCCGCCGGGCTTGAGCTCGACCTCCAGGCCCTCCTCCTCGTAGTACCCCTCCTCGAGCGCGGCGTAGTAGCCGGCGAACTGCGCCTGCGTGACCCACTTCAGCTGCAGTGCGACCTTGTCGAGCTCCTTCGGCTCCTCCGAGGTCGTCGCGGCGGCGCCGGTGTCGGTCGCCTCGTTGTCGTCGCTGCCGCAGCCTGCGACCACGAGGGTCAGAGCAGCGAGCATGCCGGCGAGCAGAAGCCAGATTCGAGCTTTCTTCATGCGATGTCCTTTCGTTCGTTCGGTTGCCCTCTTGACAGGTCGATCCCCCGGTCAGTCCGCCCTGGACGACGGATGCCAGCTCATTGTCAGCCGCTCGACGAGCGCCACGGACGAGTAGAACAGGATTCCGAGCACGCTGGCAACCACGATCGCCGCCCACGCGAGCTCGAACTGGAAGAGCGCGGCCGAGTTCCTGATCTGGAACCCGAGCGCCTCTTGCGAGCTGAGGAAGTACTCGCCCACGACAGCGCCGATCATCGCCAGCACGGTCGCCACCTTCAAAGCCGAGAAGAGATACGGCAGCGAGCTCGGGATCCGCACGCGCCGGAAGATCTCGATCTCCCCCGCCGCGTAGGACCGCATCAGCTCGATCGACTGCGGCCGCACCGAGGTCAGCCCGCGGAGCGTGTTCACCAGCACCGGAAAGAAGACGAGGATCGCCGCGATCGCCATCTTCGACGTCTTCTCGAGCGGGCCGAACCACTGGTTCGTGATCGGAGCGAACGCGATGATCGGCACTGCGTTGGCGGCGATCGCGAACGGCATCAGCGCCCGGCCGAAGCTGCGAAAGCGGGCCAGCACGATCGCGGCGAGAACGGCGAGCGTGCAGCCGATCACGAAGCCGCCGAGCGCCTCCGTGAAGGTGTAGATCCCGGCCGCCTGCAGCTCCTCACGCCGCTCCCAGAGGGTGTCGAGGATCGCGGAGGGCGCAGGCAGCAGGAAGCGCTGGATGTCGAGGCCGCGCACGAGCCCCTCCCAGGCGAGGATCCCGAGCACGAGCACCGCCGCGGCGGGGATCCAGTCGACGACGCCGCGCCCGACGCGTGCGCCGAGCGTCCCGCGCGGCACAACCACCACGCCCTGGACGCTCACAACCCCTCCTCGGCGACGTAGAGTGGCGTCTCGTCCTCCTCCGGCGCGTCGAGCGCGTGGCCCTTGCGCAGCAGGCGCCGTACCTGGGTGATGTGGTCGGCGAAGCGCGCATCCTCCCGCGTCTCGGGGCTACGCGGTTGCGGCAGGTCGATCTCGGCGATCCCGGCGATCCGGCCTGGCCGCGCCGACATCACGACGACGCGGGTCGAGAGGAAGACCGACTCGGCGATCGAGTGCGTGACGAAGACGACCGTCGAGAGCGTCTCCTGCCAGATCCGCAGCAGCTCGTTGTTCATCCGTTCCCGCGTCATCTCGTCGAGGGCGCCGAACGGCTCGTCCATCAGCAGGAGGGGCGGCGAGAACGAGAGCGCCCGCGCGATCGAGACGCGCTGCTGCATCCCACCCGAGAGCTGCCAGGGGTGGTGCTTCTCGAAGCCGGTCAGCTCCACGAGCTCGAGCATCTCCCGGACGCGCGTGTCGCGCCGCTTCCGGTCCCAGCCGGCCAGCTCGAGCGGCAACGCGATGTTCTTCACGACCGTGCGCCAGTCGTAGAGGACGGCGTCCTGGAAGACGATCCCGTAATCGCGGTCGAGCCGGGCCTGGTGCGCGCTCTTGCCGTTGACGAGCACGGCGCCCTCGCTCGGCCGGATCAGGTCGCCGATGATCCGCAGCAGCGTCGACTTGCCGCAGCCCGAGGGGCCGATCAGCGAGACGAACTCCCCCGGCTGGACGTCGAGGTCGATCCGGTCGAGCGCGAGCACGTCGCCGCGGACGAAGCGCTTCGAAAGGTCGGTGATCGAGACGGCGGCTGCGTCCGTCGTCACGCGACGTTCTCCGGGGCGCGGCGCACCAGCAGCCGCTCGGCCAGCGCGACAACGACGAAAAAGAGGATCCCGAGCGCCGCTGCGATGATGTTCGTCGCCCAGAGGCTCTCGGGCGAGGTGATGTAGTACTGGTTGAAGTTGAGGATCGCGCCGGCGAGCCCGTCCTGGATCGACGAGGGCAGCTCGCCGATGATCGCGCCCACGACCGCCGCGGGTGCCGCGATCTTGAGCGCGGTGAAGAGGAACGGAAACGACGCGGGAATCCGCAGCTTCCAGAGGATTCGCCACCGGTTCGCGGCGTAGGAACGCATCAGCTCGACCGCCCGTGGGTCGGCCGACTGGAGCCCGCGCAGCGTGTTGATCGTGACGGGGAAGAACGTCAGGTAGGCGGAGATCACCGCGACCGCGCCCCAGCCGGCGAGCGACTCGGGCAGCTTCGGGCTCACCCAGATCACCACCATCGGCGCGATCGCGAGAATCGGGATCGTCTGCGAGGCGACGATGTAGGGGAGGAAGCCGCGCTGGAGCAGCTTCGACTCCGAGAGGACGACCGCGATCGCGAACCCGACGGCCGCGCCGAGCAGGAAGCCGGCGGCGGCCTCCTTCGCGGTGAAGGCGGCGGCGTCGAGCAGCACGTCGATCAGCAGCGGTCCGTTCCGCCGCGACGGCTCGAAGAGTTGGCCGACCATGTCGTAGACGTGCGGCATCGTCCGCCCGTTGACGGGGAAGGGACGCGTCAACTCGAGCCGCTCGCCGAGCCATTTGTACGCCTCCCAGAGGACACAGCCGACAGCCAGGACGAGCAGCGAAAGGCCGGCGTTTCGCAGCGCGGGCAGCAGCCCGACGCTGCGAGGCTCGACGATTGGACGGGCTACGGCGGCGCTCGACATCGGTACTCCTTACCACATGCCGCGGCCGATGACAGGTCTGGGGGCCGGGGTTAGGATCGTCGCGTGCCCTTGAATCCGTCCCGCGCCGTCGACGAGCTCCGCGAGCTCCGCGAGCTCACCGGCGATGAGAACGGCGCCCAGCGCGTGGCGTGGACTCCGACCTGGGTGACCGCGAAGGAGTGGCTGGCGGCGAAGCTCGAAGGTTTGCCGCTCGAGCACGAGGTCGACGAGGCCGGCAACCAATGGTGGACGCTGCGCGGCGACTCCGATCGTGCCGTCCTGCTCGGCGGGCACATCGACTCCGTGCCGAACGGCGGCTGGCTCGACGGCTGCCTGAATCTCGTTGCTGCGGTCGAGGTGCTGCGCCGGATCATCGAGGAGGGGACGCCGCCGGTGACCGTGCGGCTCGTCAACTGGGCCGACGAAGAAGGGGCGCGCTTCGGCCGCTCGCTCTTCGGCTCCTCGGCTGCGGCTGGCTCGATGTCGGATCAGGACGAGCTGCGCGAGCTGCACGACCCGGCTGGCGTTGCGCTCCCGGATGCGCTGCGCGAGCACGGCGTCGAGCTCGACCGCGTGCTCGAGGCCCGTTCGCAGCTCGAGCACGCGGCCGCCTACCTCGAGCTGCACATCGAGCAGGGGCCGGTGCTCGAGTCGCTGGAGATCCCGCTCGGCGCGGTGCTCGGTACGTTCGGCGTCGAGCGCCACCGGATCACCTGGCGCGGCCAGGCGGCCCACGCCGGGTCGACGCCGATGGATCAGCGGCGCGACGCGCTCGCAGGCGCCGCCAAGCTCACGCTCGAGTTGCGCGCAATCGCGGCGCGCGTCGGTGGCGGCGGCGTGCTCACGAGCGGCGGCGTCACCTGCAAGCCGGGGATCGTCACCTCGGTGGTCGAGACCGCCGAGCAGCTGCTCGACATGCGCCACCTCGATGCGTCGAGGCTCGCCTCGATGTGGGAGCGGGTTCGCGAGGCGTGCGAGCGCTTCGCGGCCGAGGAGCGACTCGAGGTCGGGTACGAGCGGATCTGGCAGATCGATCCGATCCTCTTCGACGAGACGCTCGTCGGCTTCGCCGACGAGGCGATCCGCGAGGTCGCAGGCACCTCCCACCGGCTGCCGAGCGGCCCGCTCCACGATGCCGCCGAGGTCTCGCGTGCCGGCGTCCCGACGGTGATGATCTTCGTCCAGAGCCTCCGCGGCCTCAGCCACACGAAGCTCGAGGACACGACTCCGGAGCACCTCGAGCTCGCCGTCCAGGCGCTCGACCTGCTGGCGACGAAGACGCTCGCCTGGGCCGCCGCCCCCTGACGCAAAGGGACGTCCGGTGCCAGGCACGTGCCAGGCACCGCCCGCCGGAAACGGACGCGGCGCTAGAGGAAGCGCACAGCGGCGACGCCGGCGGCGACGAGCGCCATCCCGAGCAGGCGGCCGGGCGTGATCGGGTTCTCGTCGAAACCGACCCAGCCGAAGTGGTCGACCGCCAGGGACGCGACCGCCTGGCCGGCGAGGATGAACGCGAAGAGCGCTGCCGCTCCCAGTTTCGGCGCGGTCACGACCGAACCGAGCACGTAGAAGGCGCCGAGGAAGCCGCCGATCCAGACCCACCACGGAGCGGCGCCGAGACTCCGCTCACCGGCGATCCCGCGCGCGAAGATCAGCGTCGCCACGAGCAGCACCGCCGCGGCCGACGACGAAGGAGACGAGCGTCGCCCGCAGCGGGCTCCCGACCCAGCCCGCCAGTTGGGCGTTGATCCCGAACTGGATCGGCAGCATCGCTCCGGCTGCGATCGCGAACAGGTAGTAGGGCCACGTTGCCACGCGGCGGGATTCGCGCGAGAATGCCTCTTTCCCTGCCACAACCTCTGGGGGTTCAATGCTCAGCTTTGGCGTCACCGTCCTGCCCGACCCGCCCTACCAGCGCCTGATCGAGCTGACGAAGCTCGCCGAGGCGCAGGGATTCGAGTACGGCTGGACCTACGACTCGCACCTGCTCTGGCAGGAGTCGATGCCGGTGATGGCGCTCCTCGCCGACCAGACCTCGACGATTAAGCTCGGGCACATGGTCACGAACCCGGCCACGCGCGACCCGACGGTGCTCGCCAGCGCGTACGCGACGCTGCAGGACATCTCGAACGGCCGCATGATCATGGGGATCGGACGCGGCGACTCGGCCGTCCGCACGGTCGGGCGTCAGCCGATGAAGGTGGCGGCGTTCGAGGAAGCGCTGCAGATGATCAAGCCGTTCATGAACGGCAAGGAGGTGACCTGGAACGACAAGCAGCTCCAGCTCAAGTGGGTGCGGCCGGGGCAGCCCGAGATCGAGATGCACGTCGCCGGCTACGGGCCGAAGGCGCTAGCGGTCGCCGGCCGGCAGGGCGACGGCGTCATCATTCAGCTCGCTGACCCAGACATCATCCAGTGGATCATGGACACCGCCCGGAAGGCCGCCGAGGAGGCGGGGCGTGACCCAGCTGCGCTGAAGTGCATCGTCAGCGCGCCGAGCCACATCTCCGACGATCTCGCCGACGCGCGGGAGCAGGTGCGCTGGTTCCCGGCCATGGTCTCGAACCACGTCCAGGATCTGATCGATCGCTACGGCACCGACGGCTCAGTCGTACCCAAGGTGCTGACCGACTACGTCGAGGCGCGCAAGTTCTACGACTACAACGAGCACTCCCGGGTCGGCGCCAAGCACGGCGAGTTCGTCACGGACGAGATCTGCGACCGCTTCTGCGTGCTCGGCACGTCCGAGCAGGCGATCGCGAAGCTGCGGGAGCTGGAGTCGATCGGCGTCGACCAGTTCAACATCTACCTGATGACGCACGGCCAGGAGAGCACGCTCGAGGCGTACGGGCGCGACATCCTGCCGCGGTTCAGCGGAGTGGTCACATAGAGGCGACGGACGAGCTTCGGCGTCGTTGGGACTCGGCGGCGGCAAGCTGGGAGGCCGAGCGGGAGCTGCTCGAACGGGCCAACGCGCCGGTGACGGCCGCCCTCGTCGCAGCCCTCGCGCCGCGGACATCCGACACCGTCCTTGACCTCGCGGCGGGCACAGGCGACGTCACCGCGGCGTTCGCCGCGCGCGTCGCGACGGTGATCTCGACAGATCTCTCGCCGGCGATGGTCGAGGCGGCACGGCGGCGCAGGGTCGCAAACGCCGAGCACCGCGTGATGGACATGCAGGTGATCGACCTGCCCGATGCGAGCGTCGACGCCGTCGTCTCGCGCTTCGGCTACATGCTCGTGCCCGATCGGGCGCTGGCCTTGCGCGAGACGCGCCGCGTCCTGCGTCCCGGCGGCACGCTCGCGTTCGCGACGTGGGCGGCAGCGAAGCGGAACCCGTGGGCGACTGCCTACGGGCCGGTCCTGCTCGCGCGCGGTCTCCAGCAGCCGCCTCTGCCCGGCGAGCCCGGTCAGTTTGCTTTAGGAGAGCCCCAGGAGCTCCAGCAGCTGGTCCGGGGCGCTGGATTCATCGATGTGTCCGTCGAGGACGTCGAGCTCGAGTTCCGCTTCGGCGACTGGGAGGACTACCGCCGGGTCGTGACCTCGCTCGCCGCCTCGCTGCGCGAGCTACTCGCGACACTCGACGACGAGACGCGAGCCGAAGTCGACGTGGAGGCGCGTGCCCGCATCGACCGCTTCCGCACGGACGACGGTTACGTCCTCCCCGGCGTCGCCCTCGTGACGACCGCGCGCTAGAGGATCGTCTTCCCGAGCGCGCTGGCGACGAGCTCGACGGCGAGGGCGGCCGTCGCGTTCTCGCGGTCGAGGATCGGATTGACCTCGACCACCTCGAACGAGCCGGCGAGCCCCGACTCCGCGACGAGCTCGAGCGCCAGGTGCGCCTCCCGGTAGGACAGCCCGCCGCGCACAGGCGTGCCGACACCGGGCGCCACCTCGGGATCGAGGGCGTCCATGTCGAGCGAGACGTGCACGAAACCGGGGCCGGCAATGTGGGTCAGCGACTCCCGGATCGCCCGCTCGATCCCGATCCGGTCGATGTCGCTCATCGTGTAGGCCTTGATCCCGAGCTCGCGAATCCGCTCGCGCTCTCTCGAGTCGACCGAGCGGAGCCCGACGAGCGCGACGCGCTCCGGCTCCACCGCCGGGAGCGTCCAGGCGTCGCTCTCGAAGCGGCCGTTCGCGAAGCCGAGCGCGGCTGCGAGGGGCATTCCGTGCACGTTGCCGCTCGGCGAGGAGTCCGGCGTGTTCATGTCGCTATGCGCGTCGATCCAGAGCACGCCGCCGGTGCCGCGCGCCTGCGCGAGCCCGCCGAGTGTCCCGAGCGCGACCGAGTGGTCGCCCCCGAGCACGAGCGGCACCGACTCCTGCTCGAGCGCGAGACCGACGAGCTTCGCGACGCGGCCGCACGCCGCCTTGATCTCCGGCAGGTACCGCGCCGACTCGTCCGTATCCTCGGTCGCCTCGAGCACGGCCGTCTCGACGTCGCCCCAGTCGAGCACGTCGAAGCCGATCGCTTCGAGGCGATCGTGGAGCCCGGCGTACCGGATCGCCGACGGCCCCATGTCGACGCCACGGCGGCCGGCGCCGAGATCGAGCGCGGCGCCGATGATCGCGACCTGCTTGCCTGCAGCCACGACGCGAAACCCTACTGGCTAGACTGGTTGCCGCCTGAGGCGAGGTAGCTCGGTTGGTAGAGCACACGGCTATACCACCTTACATGGAGTATGGTATACTTGTCATGTGGACATGTATACACGTCGTTCGTAGGTCACGTCCAGTCGTGCTGCGCCTCCCGTCGAAGTGGCAGTAGTGGCTCGGCTGACTCGCAGGCCGCCAGCCAATCCGAACGTCTTCGGACGCCGTGACGTAGCTCATGCGTTGCGAATCGGCCCGCATTCGCTACCCCCGGAAGCTGCTCGGCCTCAGCCCCGGGCTTCGACACGTCGATAGCGGCATACATCCCGTCCGCGAGAGGACGAGCATGCCCTTCACGGCGACGGGCTCTCCGGTGCAGGGACTGTCTCCGACCACCGTGGAGAACGGATCGCTGACCCGATTGACCTCTGTCTCGGCAGCGACCGCTGCCGGAATCGTCGAGGCCGCCGCGAGTACCAGCGTCGAAAGCGCAATGAGGACGAACCGCATGACCCCCTCCTCTCGGCAGTTCGCCGACTCGCGTCTGCCTGCCGCATGTCAGAACGGCGAGCGTGTCAATCCCCCGCCGCCCGCGTCAAGCCGCGCCCGCCCTCGCCTCCCCCCGGG
>JBDSOJ010000135.1:0-17460 GCA_039914895.1 Gaiellaceae bacterium | reverse complement strand
GCGCGACGAGAGCTGCGGCTGGCCGGGCTCGCGGCCTGGGCGGCCGGCGCGGCAGGACTCGGAATCTTTCTCGCTCCGGACGGACGGACCGAATTGCTCGCCGCCGCGGCCGCGGCCGGGCTCCTGGTCGCCGCGGCCGGCGCCTGGCTGCTGCTCCGCGTCCCGTGGGCGCTCGCGTTTGCGACCCTCGCGTGCATCCCGATCAGGATTCCGCTCGACGTCGGCGACGAGGAGGCGAACCTGCTCGTGCCGCTCTACGCGGTGATCGGCTCGTACGCGCTCGCGCTCGCGTGGCAGCTACTGCGCGGGGACGAGCGGGCTCGCGAGCTCGACCCGATCGCCTGGCCGCTGGCCGCGGTCGTCGCCTGGATCGGACTCGCGCTGCTCTGGAGCGACGACGTTCGCCAGGGCTCGATCTTCCTGGCCGCGTTCGTGCTCCCGTTCGGACTGCTCGCGGTCGGCGTCGCGCGCCTGCCTTTCAGCCGCCGCGCGCTCCTCGGGCTCTACGGTGCACTGCTCGCGACCGCGCTCGCATACGCAGGCGTCGGGCTCTACCAGTGGGCGACGCGCGAGGTCTTCTGGAACCCGAAGCTACGCGTCGACAATGCCTATGCACCGTTCTTCCGGGTCAACTCGGTCTTCTGGGATCCGTCGATCTACGGGCGTTATCTCGTGGTCGCGATCCTCGCCACGCTCGCGCTCGTCCTCCTCGGCGTGCGCGAGCGGCTGCTGGCGGCCGGGATCGCGGCGGTTGCTGCGATCTGGGTCGGGCTGCTGTTCTCGTTCTCGCAATCGAGCTTTGCTGCGCTGATCGCGGGCACGCTCGCCGCCGCCGCGGTGATCTGGCGCTGGCGCGCGGCGGCCGCGCTGGCGGTGCTGGCGGTCGTGCTGGTCTCCGTCGGTTTCGCCACCCCGCAGGTGCGTCATCAGCTGCTGCGGGAGTCGCGCGCCGGCCTCAACGCCGTCACCAGCGACCGCGCGGGGCTCGTCGGCAACGGGCTCCGGATCGCGGTCGACCATCCGGTCGTCGGTGTCGGGACGGGCGGCTTCAAGCGGGCGTACGCCGAGAAGACCGGCCTGAAGGGCGTGGAGCCGAAGAAGGCGGCGTCGCACTCGACGCCCGTCACCGTCGTCGCTGAGACGGGCGTGCCGGGGCTCGCGCTGCTCGGCCTGCTGGGCTACGCGTCGCTTGCGGCGGCCTTCCGTGCTCGTGGACGGTCGGCTGCGGGCCGCGCCGCACTCGTCGCGGCGCTTACGCTTGGCGCGATCGCCGTGCACAGCCTCTTCTACAACGCGCTCTTCGAGGACCCGACCATGTGGGCGCTGCTCGGCCTGATCGCGCTCGCCGCCGCCTACCGGCCGCAGGAGAGCGATGCCGGTCAGGGCGGCCAGGCGTGATCGAGGCGTGGAAGCGGGTGCTGGTGCTGGCGCCGCACACCGACGACGGCGAGTTCGGGTGCGGCGGCACGATGGCGCGCCTCGTCGAGGCCGGAGTCGACGTTTACTACGTCGCCTTTTCGATCGCGACGCGCTC
Organism: Gaiellaceae bacterium; assembly: GCA_039914895.1. Lineage (GTDB taxonomy): Bacteria > Actinomycetota > Thermoleophilia > Gaiellales > Gaiellaceae > Gaiellasilicea. Next base: position 15,926 of record JBDSOJ010000135.1, on the reverse strand, counting down.
GCTCCCGGACGGGTTCGCGCCCGACACGCTCGCGCGCGAGGTGCGCGAGGCGACCGGCGAGCTCGGCATCCCCGCGGCGCAGCTGCGCGTGCACGACTTCGACGTCCGCACGTTTCCTGAGCGGCGGCAGGATCTCCTCGAGCTGCTCGTCGAGCTCTGGGAGGAGCTGAAGCCGGACGCCGTCTTCCAGCCCTCGCACCACGACGTGCACCAGGATCATCAGACGATCGCGCAGGAAGGCCTGCGCGCGTTCAAGCGGACGACGGTGCTCGGCTACGAGATCCCCTGGAACAACTTCGACTTCTCCTACGGTGCCTACGTCGCGCTCGAGCAGCGGCACCTGGAGAAGAAGGTCGCGGCGCTCGGAAAGTACGCCTCGCAGCAGCACCGCCGCTACGCGAACCCCGAGTACGTCTGGAACCTCGCCCGCGTCCACGGGATCAACGTGAACAGGGAGTACGCGGAGTGTTTTCAGGTGTACCGGATCGTGGCCTGAGCGACGAGCGAGAGAGAGCAGCAGCGGCACCACAGCACCACAGCAAGAGCCGATTGGCGCTACTCGTCGAGCTCGAGCCGCTCGATCCTTGCGCTGCCGTCCTTGTCGAGGTCGACGACGACGTAGAGCTGGCCGCGGCCGATCGACTCCTCGATCTCCCTCGCCCGCTCGGCGCTCGCGTAATAGGTCTCGATCCCGTACTCGATCGCCACCGACTGCCCTCCCCGCGCGTCGCTCCTAGCCCTGCCGCAGATCGTCTTGCCTTCCGTCGGCAGGTCGGACAGTGCGAATCTCGCGCCGTACTCCCCCGGCGACGACTGGTAGAGATCGGCACAGAGTCGCTCGCCGCGCCGCACCTCGCGGATGACCTGAAGGGTCGAGATCTCGTAGCGGAGCACGACGTAGTTGCCGCGGAAGACGTCGAGTGGGTCGACGGGCTGCGCCTGCAGGCGGATCTCCTCGCCAAAAGCGAGGTCGGCGGCCGCGAGCCCCGCGAGCGCGAGCGGCAGCGCGAGCTGGACGCAGACGACGGCGAGCAGCGCGATCCGGCGGCTCCTGCTCACTCGCCCATCCGTTCGAGCAGCCGTTTGCGCTGACGCTCGAGGAGAAACGCGATCCCGAGGACGAGCAGACCCGCCCCGATCATCCCGACCGAGCGCGGCAGCGCATCCCAGAAGACGTCGAAGTAACGGGCGACGAGGTCGACCGCGACGAGGACGACGCCGAGATTGACGAGCCAGGGCTCGTCGCTCAGGTAGCCGGCGTAGATGACGCCGAGCGCGACCGCCGCGAAGACGACGTTGAAGAGGATCGCGTAGAGGTCGCCGTCACCGCCGGCGAGCACGGCGACCAGGACGGCGACGACCACGACCGCGAGCACGCCGCTCTCGTAGCGGCCGCTGGGGCGGCGGGAGCGCGCGAGCGCGGCGGCACCCGAGAGCGCGAGCGCGGCCAGGAACAGGAACGCCGCCAGCAGGAGCCCGCCGAGCTCGTCGCCCGCCCGCTCGAGCCCGTCGGTCGCAGCCGCGAACGTGAAGACGAAGAGCCCCGCCGCTGCGACGGGCAACCCGACGCCGCGACCCGACTCGGGGAAGCCGCTGCCCGCGAACCGGTGCTCGCGGAATCGCTCCTGTGCCGCAGTCGCGAGCCCGTAGAGCGCGCCGCCGTAAAGCAGCGCGACGACCGGGAAGGCGGAAAACGTTTCGCCGGCGTCGTCGAGCGCAAGCCCGAACTCGAAGCCGACCCAGCCCGTGAAGATCAGGACAGCGGTTGCGGCGATCGCGTGCGAGCGGACGACCAGCGCGGTCGCCGTCGCTCCACCTGCCCAGAGCAAGAGCGCCAGCGGGTCGTGCGCCTCGACGTTGTACATCTGGCCGACGAGGAAGAGCGAGGCGCCGAAGAGGAGGACGCCGACGAGGTAGAGCGCCTCACCCACGCGCGGCATACTCCCCGTGCGCTCGCGCAGGTGGAACGCGGCGCCGTAGGAACCGGCGACGGCGAGCGTGAGCAGCAGGAGGCGCGCGGCGTGGCTCATCCCGTCCCAGTTGGCGGCGATGAACCCGATCACGCCGAACCCGACCGCGACCGCCCCGATCACCGCGAGCGCGACGGTCGCACGACCGCGCGGCTCCTCGCCGCCGCGGGCGTAGCGGCCGCGGATAGCCGCCGCCTGCTCGGCCGAGACGATCCCGTCCGCAACCCACCCCTCGCTCTCGCGGTTCAGCTGTCCGGCGAAGGAACGGTCGGCCACGGGAAGCGGCTTCATCACCCGGACCATAGAGCCGACTTCGGAAGTCGTCGTTTAGGCGTGTCTAAAAATCGCTATGGTTTAGGCATGCCTAAATTTACGCGCCGACGTCTGCTAGCGGGCGCCGCCCCGCTCGTCGCCGTGCCCGTGCTCGGGAAGCTTGCGTTCGACGGCAACGCGGAAGCGGCGCCGCCGCGCACGCTCCAGGGTCACGTCCACGACCACACGGCGTTGGGGCACGCGGCGATGATCGGCGGACAGGCGCCCGCGGTCGGCGGCCCAAACGATCTCGACACGCTGCTCTATCCGCCCGCGGCGCTCCCGCATCAGCCCGGCCGAGTGCGCGAGTACACACTGCGCGCGATCGACAAGGAGATCGAGATCGCGCCCGGCGTCTTCTTCCCCGCCTGGACGTACAACGGCACGATCCCCGGCCCCGTGATCCGCGCGACCGAGGACGACATCCTGCGCGTCCGCTTCGTCAACGGGGGCTCGCACCCTCACTCGATCCACTTCCACGGCATCCATCCGGCCAACATGGACGGCGTCTTCGAGGTCGTCCGCTCGGGCGAGGAGTTCGTCTACGAGTTCCCGGCCAAGCCGGCGGGGATGCACCTCTACCACTGCCACACGACCCCGCTGAAGAAGCACATCCACAAGGGCCTGTACGGCGCGTTCATCATCGATCCGAAGGAGCCGCGCCCGCCGGCACAGGAGCTCGTGCTGGTGATGAACGGCTACGACACCGACGGCGACGGCGGCAACAACTTCTACACCGTCAACGGGCGCAGCTTCTACTACGCCAAGTATCCGATCACCGTCCGGCGCTCCGAGACGGTGCGCATCTACCTCGCCAACTTGACCGAGTTCGACCTGATCAACTCCTTGCACCTGCACGGCGACTTCTTCCGCCACCAGCCGACCGGGACCGGCGACCAGTGGGAGTACACCGACACGGTCGTGCAGTGCCAGGGACAACGGGGCGTGCTCGAGATCGACTTCACGAACACCGGCAGGTTCATGTTCCACGCGCACCAGTCCGAGTTCACCGACCTCGGGTGGATGGGTTTCTTCAACGTGGTCGACTGATGGAGGCGCGGGCGGGGGGCCGTGGCGACCTTTCGTGGCGGCTCTGGGCGCTCGTTCCGGTCCTGCTGCTCGCGCTGGCCGTGGGCGGCTACGTCGCATCGGGCTCGTCGATCGTCGGTCTGATCGGCTCGAACCCCCCGCAGGCCGACGAGTTCGACGTGCGCCGGGTCGAGTTCAAGCCCGGCGAGATCCGGATCCGCGTCACGAACCCGCAGCAGGACGATCTGACGATCGCGTCGGTGACGGTCGACGACGCGATCGTCCCGTTCGAGCTCGACGGCCCCGGCACGCTCGGACGGCTGCGCTCGAGCACGGTCGTGATCCCGTACCGCTGGGTGGACGGCGAGCCGATCGCCGTCGGGGTGACGAGCTCGACCGGGATCGAGACCGTCGAGGAGCTCCCGGCCGCCGTCGAGACACCCGGCGTGACCGCGAGCGGCTTCCTCGGCTACGGGATCATCGGCTTCCTCGTCGGCGTCCTGCCCGTCGCGCTCGGCCTGCTCTGGCTGCCATCGCTGCGCCGGATCGAGCAGAGGTGGCTGACCGCGTTCATGGCCCTCACGGCCGGCCTGCTCGCGTTCCTCGGGGTCGAGGCGCTGTTCGAGGCCTTCGCGCTGCAGGCGCTCGTGCCGGGTGCGTTCGGCGGTCCGGGTCTCGTGCTGCTCGGCGTCGCCGGGAGCTTCCTGACGATGACGTTCATCTCCGGCCGCTTCTCGGGGAAGGCGGGCGGAGCGATCGGCGGCGTCGCGCTCGCAACGCTGGTCGCGATCGGGATCGGGCTGCACAACTTCGGCGAGGGACTCGCGATCGGGACCTCGTTTGCCTTCGGGCAGCTGACGCTCGGCTCGTTCCTGATCGTCGGCTTCATGATCCACAACATCACGGAGGGGCTCGGGATCGCCGCGCCTGCTGCCGACGAGGGCGCGAGCCTGTCGTGGACGCGCCTCGTCGCGCTGACGCTGATCGCCGGCGCGCCCGCGATCCTCGGCGCCTGGCTGGGCGGCTTCGCCGCCAACGACGTTCTGGCCGCTCTCTTCTTCGGCGCCGCTGCCGGCGCGGCGTTCGAGGTCGTCGCCGAGGTCGTGCGCTATGTCTTGCGGCGCGACCCGGGCGGCCTCCGCTCCGGCTACGCGCTCGGCGGCTTCCTCGCCGGGATCGCCGTCATGTACGCCACCGGCCTGATCGCCGGCTGATCCGGGTAGGAGCCTGCGCATGAGCCGATTCGTACTCGGGCTGCTCGCGGCAGCCCTTCTCTCCGGCTGCGGCCCGGTCGAGCCGCCGCGGGCACGGGTGCTGGACGGCGAGACGATCCGCGTCGTGGCGACGATCGGGATGATCACGGACGCGGTCGAGCACGTCGGCGGCTCGCGCGTCGCGGTCGAAGGACTGATGGGACCGGGGATCGACCCTCACCTCTACAAGGCGAGCGAGGGCGACTTGCGCCGGCTCGAGCGTGCGGACGTGATCTTCTACGGCGGGCTCCATCTCGAGGCGAAGATGGCCGACGTGCTCGAGCGGATCGAGGAGCGGCGCGCGACGCGGGCGGTCACCGACCCGATCCCGCGCTCGCAGCTGCTGCGGCCGGCGGCGTTCCAGGGCCAGTACGACCCACACGTCTGGTTCGACGTGTCGCTCTGGCAGCAAGCGGTCGCGCAGGTCCGCGACACGCTCGCCGAGCTCGATCCCGGCAGCGCCGGCCTCTACCGCCAGAACGCCGCGGCGTACCTCGCCGAGTTGCGGGAGCTCGACGACTACGTCCGCCGGCAGGCGCTGCACGTTCCCGAACAGCGCCGCGTGCTCATCACCGCGCACGACGCGTTCAACTACTTCGGCAAGGCCTACGGCTTCGAGGTGCGCGGGCTCCAGGGGATCTCGACCGCCTCCGAGGCGGGGGCCGGCGACGTGCAGCGTCTGGCGGAGTTCATCGCCGAGAACAGGATCCCGGCGCTCTTCGTCGAGTCGTCGGTCTCGCCGCGGACAATCGAGGCGGTGCGGGAGGCGGTGCGCGCGCGCGGCTTCGACGTCGAGATCGGCGGCTCGCTCTACTCCGACGCCATGGGCGACCCGGGAACGCCGGCAGGTACTTATGTCGGCATGGTGCGGCACAACATCGACGCGATCGTGGAGGGACTGCGCGGATGAGCGAGCGCGAGCCGGCGATCGAGGTCACCGATCTCACGGTCGCCTACGGCGAGAAGCCCGTCCTCTGGGACGTCGACCTGGAGGTGCCGCAGGGGATGCTGATGGCGGTGGTCGGGCCGAACGGCGCCGGCAAGACGACCCTGATCCGGGCGATCCTCGGGATGGTGAAGCCGGCGGCGGGACGGGCGTTGGTCTACGGGCGGCCGTACGAGGAACAGCGCCGCCGCGTCGCCTACGTGCCGCAGCGAGGGAGTGTCGATTGGGACTTTCCGACGAGCGTCCTCGACGTCGTCCTGATGGGCCGGTACGGCAGGCTCGGCTGGATCCGGCGGCCGGGCGGCGAGGATAGGACGGCCGCGCGGGAGGCGCTCGAGCAGGTGGGGATGACCGAGCTCGCCGGACGTCAGATCAGCCAGCTCTCGGGCGGCCAGCAGCAACGTGTCTTCCTGGCGCGCGCGCTCGTCCAGCACGCGGACGTCTACTTCATGGACGAGCCGTTTCAGGGCGTCGACGCGACGACGGAGCGCGCGATCGTCGAGTTGCTGCGCGAGCTCCGCTCCCGCGGCAAGACGGTGGTCGCCGTCCACCACGACCTCCAGACGGTGCCCGAGTACTTCGACCGGGTGACGCTCCTCAACGTCCGCCGGATCGCCAGCGGCCCGGTGGCGGAGGCGTTCACGGAGGAGAACCTGCGGCGCACCTACGGCGGCCGCGCCGCCGTCTTCGGACGAAACGGTGCTTGACCTCTTCGACGACTACACGCTGCGCACGGTCGCGCTCGGCTCGGCAGCGCTCGGCCTGACGAGCGGCGCGCTCGGCACCTTCGCCGTCCTGCGCCGCCAGAGCCTGCTCGGCGACGCGATCTCGCACGCGGCGCTGCCCGGCGTCGCGATCGCATTCCTCCTCACTGGGAGCAAGGCGCCGCTCGTGCTCGTCGCCGGCGCGGCCGTCGCGGGATTCCTTGGCACGCTCGTCGTGATGAGCATCGTCCGGACGACGCGCGTCAAGTACGACACCGCGCTCGGGATCGTGCTCTCGGTCTTCTTCGGTTTCGGCCTCGTCCTGCTCACCTTCATCCAGCGCCGACCCGACGCGAGCCAGGCGGGGCTCGACCGCTTCCTCTTCGGCCAGGCGGCGGCGCTGCTGCAGCGCGACCTGCTCACGATGGCGGTGCTCGGCGGGATCGCGCTCGGCGTGATGCTGCTCGTCTGGAAGGAGCTGAAGCTACTCGCGTTCGACCCCGACTACGGCGCCAGCCTCGGCTTCCCGATGCGCGCGCTCGACGTGCTGTTGACGTCGCTGCTCGTGGTCGCGATCGTGATCGGGCTGCAGACCGTCGGCGTTGTCCTGATGGCGGCAATGGTGATCGCGCCCTTCGCGGCCGCACGGCAGTGGAGCGACCGGCTCGGAGTTGCGGCCGGCCTGGCGGGAGTCTTCGGCGCGCTCGCCGGAATCATCGGCTCGGTTCTCTCGGCGGAGACGGAACGGTTGCCGACCGGCCCGACGATCGTGCTCTGCGTGAGCGCGATCGTGGTCGTGTCGCTCGTCGCAGCCGGGAGGCGCGGGCTGCTCTGGCGCGAGCTCCGCGGGCGGCGCGACCGGCGCAAGCTCCGGCTGGCGGCCGTGCTCGCCGACCTGCTCGACCTCGAGCGCCAACATCCGGACGCGCACCGCGGCCACTCCGCCGCGGTGCTCTCGGTCATGTCGGGCGGGGCGCTGCCGTCGCTGCAGGAGCTCGAGCGGCGCGGTCAGGTGCGCCGGCTCGACGCGGACGCCTGGGAGCTGACCGACGAGGGCCGCAAGGTGGCAGAGCGATGACGTCGGGCCAGGTCGAGATCCAGCTGATCGCCGTCGTCGTCGCGGTCGCGTGCGCGCTACCCGGAACGTTCCTCGTCCTGCGGCGGCTCGCGCTCGTCAGCGATGCGATCAGCCACTCGATTCTGCTCGGGATCGTGCTCGGCTTCTTCGTCGTCGGCAACGTCAACTCGCCGCTGCTGCTGGTCGGCGCCGCGCTCGTCGGGCTTGCGACCGTCGTGCTGGTGCAGCTGCTCGAGCGGACGCGCCTCGTGAAGGAGGACGCGGCGATCGGGCTCGTCTTCCCGGCTCTCTTCTCGATCGGCGTGATCCTGATTTCCCGCTACGCCGACGGCGTCCATCTCGACATCGACGCGGTGCTGCTCGGCGAGCTCGCGTTCGCGCCCTTCGACCGGCTGGAGTTCTGGGGCTGGGACTGGGGCCCGACCGCGCTCGTCGTGATGGGCTCGATCCTCGCGCTCAACCTCGCCGCGATCACCGTCTTCTGGAAGGAGCTCAAGCTCTCGACCTTCGATCCCGCGCTCGCGATCGCGCTCGGCTTCACGCCCGCGCTCGTCCAGTACGCACTGATGGGCCTCGTCTCGCTGACCGCGGTCGGTGCCTTCGACGCCGTCGGGTCGATCCTCGTCGTCGCGCTGATGATCGCCCCGCCCGCGGCCGCCTACCTCCTCACCGACAGCCTGCCGCGGCTGCTCGTCCTCGCGGCCGGCATCGGCGCTGCCTCCGCGCTTGCGGGCTACTGGCTCGCCTTCGCGCTCGACGCCTCGATCGCCGGCGCGATGGCGACGATGACCGGCGTCGCCTTCGGGCTCGCCTGGCTCCTCGCTCCCGGCCGAGGGCTCCTCGCGGCGGCGCGGCGGCGGGCACGCCAGCGGCTCGAGTTCGCCCAGACGATGCTGACGATCCACCTCGCCAACCACGAGGGCAAGCCGGAGGCGGCCGTCGAGAGCCGGATCGACCACCTCTACGAGCACCTCCGCTGGGCGCCGGAGTTCGCGCAGCGGATCGTCCGTCTGGCCGAGCGGCGCGGGCTCGTCCGGTCGAGCGGGGAGAAGCTCGAGCTGACGCAGGCCGGCCGCGAGCTTGCCGCCGACGCGCTCTCGCGCTAACGCGCGAACAGCCGGCGGCGCTCCTCCGGGAGGAAGAAGCCGAGCAGCAGCAGCGCGAGCGGGTAGGCGAGCGTGAGGACGAGCGCGGCGGCGAGCCCACCGAGTTGCTTGCCCGCGAGCAGGAGGGCGATGGCTGCGGCGACTGCGGTCAGTACGCGCCGCCACTGGTAGGGAGTCGGGAAGATCCGCTGCGCGTACCAGGTCATCGCGAGGAACATGACCCCGTAGGCGGCGACGGTCGCGACCGCGGCGCCCATGATTCCGTACGGCGGAATCAGGATCAGGTTCAGCACGACGTTGACGACGGCGGCGAGCCCGGCGATCACCCAGTTGAACTGCGTCCGCTTCGCGCGGCCGACGCCGATCGCCATCACGATGTATGCCGCGTAGGCCATGCCGCCGAAGGCGAGCGGCGCGACGACTCGCTCGCCGCCGTAGAACTCCGGCTGGGTCAGCAGTCGCACGAGCCACGGGGCGAGCAGCCCGAGTGCGAGCGCGAGCCAGGAGGCGACGACGACGAGGTAGGTGAGCACGAACGCGTAGGTGCGCTTCGCCTCCGCGTCGTCCTCGATCGAGTACGCGAATGCGGGCCAGGCCATCCGGAAGGCGGTCAGCAGCAGCACCATCGCGGACGCGATCCGGACGCCGATCTCGTAGAGACCGACCTCTTCCAGGCTCGCGAGGTGGACGAGGAAGAAGCGGTCGCTGAAGTTGACGGCGATCAGCGCGAGCGCGGCGGGGACGAGCGGGACACCGAAGCGGTTCATCTCCCGGAGCAAGGGCCGCGAGAACTGGAGCCCGAGCTGGTCCCGGTGCACCGAGAGCAGCGCGAGGTAGACGACGAGCGTGCCGGTGAGGTTGCCGACGATCACGCCGAGCGCGCCCTGCTCCCAGACGACGACGAGGAGGATCGTGGCGCCGATCGTGACGGCGATGTTCGCCAGGCTCGCGAGCACGAAGGCGGTGGAGCGCTCCTCGACGCGGAAGAGCGACGTCAGCTGCTCGTAGTTCATCTGCGCCCAGACGCCGACGAAGCCGGCGCGGACGAGGTTTGCGTCGTCGAGGCCGAGCAGGTCGGCGAGCGGCTGCGCCAGCAGGACGCCGGCGGCGAGCCCGGCGGTGGCGCTCGCGATCGTGAACCAGAACGCGGTGCGGACGACGAGCAGCCGCTGCACCGGGTCGGTCGAGTCGAAGTAGAAACGGAAGAACGCCGACGAGATCCCGAGGCGCAGGATCGTGACAAGCACCGCCGACAGAGCGACGATCAGGCCGACGGCGCCGAGATCCTCGGTGTCGAGGAAGCGTGTGTAGAGCGGCAGCAGGAAGATCGCGAGCACGCGCGAGACGATCCCGCCGAGGCCGTACACGACCGAGTGGCGGCCGAGCCGCCGCATCTGGGTGCCGAGCGACGCCATCTAGAGACGACGGTAGAGGTCGAGCAGGCGGTCGGCGATGCGCTCGAGGTCGTGGACGCGCTCGACGTACGCGCGGGAGGCGGCGCCGAGCTCGCGGCGGCGCGCGGCGTCGGCGACGAGCGGGCGCAGCACCTCGCGCAGGGTCTCGGCGGTCGCGGAGACGATCGGGACGGCTGTGCCGAACGCCTCCTCGGTGCGGCGGACGGCCTCGTCGTGCAGGAAGGTGACGACGGGTTTGCCGAGCGCCATCGCCTCGATCGCGAAGAGGCCGTACCAGCCCGCGTTCAGCTGGTCGACGACGATGTCGGCCGCGCGGTAGCGCTCGAATGCCTCGTCGTGGTGAAGTCCCTCCACCAGCTCGAGGTCGGCGTTGAGCCCCTCGACCGCGGCGATCACGTGCTCGCTGCCCTTGCGTCGACGGGAGGACGGCGCGTGGACGATCAGCGGCCGGGCGCGGTCGGACGGCGGGGTCGGCTCGATCCGGGCCAGGTCGACGCCGGGTGGGATCACCTCCGCCTCCGGCACCCAGCGGATCGCGTCGTAGCTGCCGACCACCTGGGCGTCGGCCTTCCTTCCGAAGGCGAGCTGCTTCGGCGTCTTGCCGCGAATGTCGGAGCCGAGGTAGTGCATGACGGAGCGCTTGCCGAGCGCGTGCAGGATCGGGAACTGGAACGACTGCGGCACGAGCGTGAGCCCGAAGTGGAAGTGGAAGACGTCCGTGCGCGGGAGCAGCCGTGCGAGCGCCGCCCACTGCGTCAGCTGGCGCCGCGCGAGCCCGCCGCGGCGGTCGAGCGACCAATCCGCCTCCGGGTGGAGCGTGTAGCGCTCGAAGACGACGAGCCGCGCGTCGACTCCGCGGCGCCGCAGAGCCTCCGCGTTCGTCCACGGCACGCCCGCGGTGTTGACCGGACAGAGCGTGACGCGCAGCGGCCGTTCAGGACGGGTGGGCACAAAGATTCACGCAATTGGAGCGGAATCGGCACCCGCGCGTGACGCTTTGCGCGCTACCGTACGCCGCCCCGTGGGTGGGTGGGGGGTGGTGAGGTGGGTCCTAGACGCGCGCGTCATTCAGCTGATCGCGTGCGACGCCGAGTCGACGACCGGGCCGTCGAAGTCGACCTGGTCGAAGTAGCGCAGGCTCGCGCGGCCAGGCTGGATCCGCGAGCGCAGCTCCGCGAGCTCCTCGTCCGAGATCTCCCCGAGCGCGCGTTTGACGCCCAGGTAGGGCAGGTTGAGGTCGTCCTGGTAGACGATCGTCGAGATCCGTGGGTTGATCTCGATCACGTGCTCCCCGACGAGTTGGATGTTGAAGAACCATTCGATCGCGAGCTCCTCGACGAGCCGGTCAGCGGTCGCCATCAGCTCCTCGTCCTCGAGCGTGACGAAGTACATCGCCAGGCCGGCGCGCATCGCCTCGCGCGTTTTCGGGTACCCCAGGACGACGCGCGTCCCGTCCGCGATCCCGTCGATCGTCCGCTCGCCGCCGGTTGCGAGCTCCATCACGAGCAGATCGGGGCCTCCCTCGTCGGGCAGCAGCTCGACCGCCTCCTCCAGACGCATCGCGACCGAGCCTGGTCGCTCGTTCAGCAGCTGGTGTGCTCGATCGACAGTCGGATCGAGGATCCGGAAGCCGCGCGAGCCCGAGGAGAAGACCGGCTTGAAGCAGACCGGCCGGTCGGGGTAGCCGAGCTCCTCGGCTGCGGCGGCCACCGCATCGGCGCCGTTCACGCGCCGGAAGTCGGGCCCTTTGACGCCGAGTCGCTGCAGCAGCGCGTAGGTCTCGGCCTTGTCGTTCGAGCGGTGGATCGTGTCGGGTGAGGAGACGAGCACCGGCACCGGGAAGCGGTCGCGGTGCGCGGCGAGCCCTTCGAGGTCGAAGGACGACTGCGGCAGGACGACGTCGACGCCTTCCCGCTGGACGATCTCGAGCACAGCGTCGGCAAAGTCGGGATCGGAGCCTGCGGGGACGAGGTGGAAGGCGTCGCAGAGGTGCCGGCCGACCGAGCGCTCGCTCATGTCGGTGCCGACGAGCCGAACCGTCCGCTCGCCGTTCGCGCGCAGTCCTTTCAGCAGCGCGGCCGTTCCCGGCGCGCCGGACGCCGACACGAGCACGGTGACGTTGTTCACGAGAGGTCGATCCGGTCGGAGGCGAGCTGGTCGAGACGCCGCTCCTTCTCCTCCTCGAGCATCGCCCGCATCGTCTCGCCCATCCGCGTGCCGGGGTAGACCCAGATCTCAGGATGCGTCAGCAGCTGCAGCCACGGAAACGCGCCGGTGCGGAGCTCTTCGTGTGGGCAGCCCGAGCGCCAGTGCTGGTTCGAGTCCGAGCGGTAGGTGTCCCGGTCGAACCAGGGCGACGCCATCACGTTGATCGCGTCCTCGACCGGAGCATTCATGTACTCCGGGTCGGGGTTGTGCCAGGCGAGAACGGAATCGAAGCGATCGTCGAGGTCGACGCGCGGATAGACCGCGTGCAGGCCGACGCGGTGGCCGAGCTCGCGCAGCCGCTCGAGCGCGCGATCGCCCTCATGCGAGCTCAGGTTGTAGAAGACCGAGCCGGTCATCAGGAAGAAGGTCGACCGCGCGCCCGCGTCCGCCTCGACCTCGGCCAGCCGAAGCGCGGCGTCGAGCGAGAGGTCGACGTCGTGCCGGAGGATCACGTCGCCCTCGCTGGCGGTCCCTTCGAAGAACGCGAACCGGTAGCCGCCAGCCTGCGCCGCCTCGAGGAGCTCGCGGTAGTGGTCGAGATCAAACGCGCAGCTCACCGCGCGCTCCGGGGAGGAGCTTGTGTTTCTGAAACACAAGCTCCTGCGGCTGCGCTCTGCAGCCGCATGGTTGAGCCGAAACGAGCCGCGCCGCGACGCCTCGTGTTTCTGAAACACAAAGTTCTCACGCCGGCTCGACCTCCACCTTCAGAAGACGAGCCGCGGCCTCCGCCCGCTGCAGCGCCTCGACCGACGTGTCCGCGGTCGCGATCACGTAGCCGCGCCGGTCGCCGTCGAGCCGCACCGGCCGGATCGTCTCCCCGACCTGGAGGTAGGTGTCCGCCTGGACGACGCCCTCGGCCGCGAGCACCGGCTCGAGCGGCCCGATCGAGCGCACCTTCCCTGTCGGCAGCGGGCCCGGCGAAGCGGTGAGGAATCGGATCGCGAGCGGCTGCTTGAACTTCGGCAGCACGAGCTCGTCCGTCGCCTCCTCGCCGAGCGCCTGCCGCAGCGCCACCTCAACGAGGTCGACGCCGACGGCGTGGCGGACGAGATCGGCCATCTGGCCGCCCGGGATGCGCGCGGCGACCTCGACCACGCGCACGGAGCCGTCGTCGGAGACGATCAGCTGCGGAAACGCGATCCCGTCGCGCAGCCCGAGCGCGTGCACCGCGTGGACCGCGATCCGCTCGGCATCCTCGAGCACGTCCGCGTAGATCGACGCCGGATAGACGTGGATCCAGCCGACGCCGAAGCCGATCCCCGGCGGCCGCAGGCGGTCGGAGAGCGTCAGCGGAAGGGCCTCGCCGTCGCGAGCGATCACGATCCCGTTCAGCTCGAGGCCGTCGTGGAAGCTCTCGACGATCGCCTCATCGGTGGGCGACTCGGCGAGCGCGGCGTGAACGTGGCCGTCGAGCTCGTCCTGCGACTCGACGTAGAAGATCCCGCGCTGGCCGCCCGAGTCGGCCGGCTTCAGCACCGCCGGGACGCCGACCGCGTCGAGCGCAGCGCGGGCGCTCTGCATGTCGCGCGCGCCCGCGAATCGCGGCTGCGGCACGCCGGCGTCGGCGAGCGTGCGACGCATCGCGATCTTGTGCGTCATCAGGTGCGCCGTCGCGGTGCCGATCCCGGGCAGGCCGAGCGCGTCGGCGACCGCTGCGACGACCGGAACGGCACGGTCGGCCGAGACGGTGAGGACGCCGTCGACGCCGTGCCGTCGCCCGACCTCGGTGACCGCGTCGACGTCGGTGAAGTCGACCGCCTCGCCCACGTCCGCTGCCTCGAGCCCCGGTGCAGCCGCGTTGCGGTCGACTGCGACGACCCGAAGGTCGAGCTCCTTCGCCCTGAGGATCGCGCGGCGCTGGTGGCGCCCCGCGCCCACGAAGAGAACCGTCTTCACGTCGCGCGCGATCGTATCCGGGGCGGCTAGGAGCCGGCTGCGGAAGCGAAGCCCGGCACCAGGAACGCGAGCTTTTCCGCCCGCGAGATCTCGCAGCCGTTCCGCATTCCGAGCACGGTCGAGATCCGGCTGCCCCGGTACATGCCCGAGATCACGGCCTGCTGCGGGCCGCCGTACAGATCCGTGCAGGCAAGGTCTTTGCGCGGTGGCGCGAACGGCCGCGTCAGCCCATAGAGCTGGCGGCACGCAGCAGCGCGCCGCGGCAGCGTCCCTCCCGCCGGGTCGCAGCGGAGCGTCCACTTCGTCGGCACGCCCGTGCCGCGCCCTTCCGGCCAGATCGAGATCGCGAGGTTCGTCCCGGGAGTGGATCCGGACGCGCCTTGCCCCGCGCCGCAACCGACGGCGGCGATCAGAGTCGCGCTGAGCAGGGCGATGCGCATGCCGGAAACACGGTAGCGCGTCGGTAGACTCGCCGCGTGCTCGAGGGCAAACGGATCTTCATCACGGGCGGCGCCGGCTTCATCGCGACGACGCTCGCGCGGCGGCTCGTCGACCACAACGAGATTGTCGCAGCCGACAACATGCACCGCGACGCGCTCGGGGGGACACCGCTCGCCGACCATCCCAACTTCACGCTTCACCGGGCCGACGTGCTCGACGCCGAGACGATGAAGGCGCTGTCCTTCGGCGCGACTCACATCGTCCACTGCGCCGCGATCGCCGGCGTCGACACCGTCCTCGAAAGCCCGGTGCGGACGATGCGCGTGAACGTGATCGGCACCTACAACCTGCTCGAGGCGGCGATCGGCACGCTCGACAGCCTCGAGCGCTTCATCGACTTCTCGACCAGCGAGGTCTTCGGGACGCACGCGTTCCGGGTCGAGGAGGGACAGGTCTCGACGATCGGCTCGGTCGGGGAGGCGCGCTGGACGTACGCCGTCTCGAAGCTCGCCGGCGAGCACATGGCGCACGCCTACCACGACGAGCTCGGCCTCCCCGCGGTGACGGTGCATCCTTTCAACGTCTTCGGCCCCGGCCAGATCGGCGGCGGCGCGATCCGGGCCTTCATCGAGAACGCGCTCGCCGGGCGCGACCTTGTCATCCACGGCGACGGCTCGCAGATCCGCGCCTGGTGCTACGTCGACGACATGGTCGCCGGCACGCTGGCGGCGCTCGAGCACCCTGACGCGGTCGGGCAGGCCTTCAACATCGGCAACCCGCGCGCGACGGTGACGATCTACGACCTCGCGCTGCGAATCCGGCGGCTCACCGGCGCCGACGTCGAGATCACCTTCCAGCCGCTCCACTACGCCGACGTCGAGCTGCGGATCCCGAACGTCGAAAAGGCCCGCGAGGTGCTCGGCTTCGAGGCGAAGGTCGACCTCGACGAAGGCCTCGAGAAGACGATCGCGTGGTACAGGCAGCGGACGCCCGCATCCGTCTAGCGTTTCCCGAGCTGGGCGAGGCGGAGCTTGCCGAGGTGCGGGCCGTCCTCGAGTCCGGTGCGCTGACGATGGGGCCGAAGGTGGAGGAGCTGGAGCAGCTCGTCGCCGCCGCGTGCGGGGTCGAGCACGCGGTTGCGGTCTCGAACGGCACGGCCGCGCTCCATCTCGCAGTGCTCGCGCTCGGGATCGGCGAAGGCGACGAGGTGATCGTGCCGGCGTACACCTTCCCGGCGACCGCGAACATCGTTCGTCTCGCAGGTGCGACTCCCGTGCTCGTCGATGTCGATCCCGTCACCTTTAACCTCGACCTTGCAAAGGTCTACGACGCGGTGACGCCGAGAACGAAGGCCGTCCTCGCGGTTCACCTCTTCGGGCGGCCGATCGACTGGGAGGCGTTGCAGAACGCCGTGTCGCCTGAGGTGCTGCTGCTCGAGGACGCGGCCGGCGCGCTCGGCGCGCAGTGGCGCGGGATGCCGTGCGGCGGGCTCGGCGCCGCCGGTTGCCTGTCGTTCCACCCGCGCAAGATCGTTACGACCGGCGAGGGCGGCGCAGTCACGACGAACG
>JBDSOJ010000017.1:0-20015 GCA_039914895.1 Gaiellaceae bacterium | reverse complement strand
CCGTGCCCCACAGCTGGACGACGTACGGCTTCCCCGTCGCCAGCGCGACGAGGCCGCAGGGGAGCCAGTGCGCGTGGACGACGTCGGCGTCGCGGGCGGCGCGCCGGGCGGCGCGCGTGAACGAGAGGAGAAAGGCGGGCAGCAGGAGCACGAGCCATGGCCGCCGGCGCAGGTTCCCGACGATCCCGTGCCCGTAGGCGATCCCGTAGTGCCGGAACGAGGCCGGAGAGACGACTTCCACCTCGACGCCGGCTGCGCGCACAGCCTCGACCGCGTCGCGCACGAAGAGGCCGGCGACGTCCAGCTCGTCGCGCGGGTACGACGTCGTCAGGACGACGACCTTCACGTCAGCCTGCGCGCGAACACGATCGGCGCCGCCAGGGCGAGCATTGCGAACGCGTAGAAGTAGTAGAAGGACATCGTCAGGTAGAAGGCGTTCGCGGCGATCGTCCCGACTAGTGCTGCGGTCAGCCCCCAGGCGAGCGGCCGGATCCGGGGCGAGGCGAGCGTCCGGCCGATCTCGCGCAGCCGTCCGAGGCGGCGGAAGAGGTACCAGAGGAACCAGCCGAAGAGGAGCGTCCCGACGAGACCCGTCTCGACGATTGTCGCCACGTAAAACGAATGCGGCCCGAAGTTGGTCCGGCCGGTGACGAACTCGTAGTAGACCGAGAAGTTGTTCAGCCCCAGCCCGAACAGCGGATTCGAGGAGAGCACGTCCGGGATGAAGCCGTAGACATCAAGATGCGTCGACGTCCCGTTCGCCGACGTGTCGACGCGCGAGCGCAGCACCTGCTCGAAGAACTCCCAGCGCGCGGCGAGCACGACGCCGATCACGCCCGCGACGGCGCCGAGCGGCAGCAGCAGCTCGCGGCTCGCCAGCCGGTGCCGGTACGGGAGGGCGAGCACGAGCAGCCCCGCGCCGAGGCCGAGCAGGCCCGAGCGCGACAGCGTCGCCAGCTCGACGAGGAGCAGGAAGGCGAGGACGAGCGCGAGCGGAAGCTTCAGCCGGTGTCCGCGCTCGAGCCGGAGGTAGAGCGGGGTCAGCACGAGCAGCGGGATCAGAAGCTCGATCCCGAGGTGGTTCGGGTCGCCGGTGAGCGCGTTCGGCCGGAAGACGCTGGCGCCCTCGATCGCGCCGTAGATGTTGATCTGGCTCGCGCCGCCCGTGATCGGTGAGAGCAGCGACTGGTCGAGGTTGATCCCGAGCACCTCCGCGGTGCCGAGCTGGACGATCCCGTAGACGGCGTTGGCGACGAAGCCGGCCATGAAGACGGCGAGCGTCGTCCAGTAGAAGCGCTCGCTCCGCCGCGCGAGGTAGGCGAGGCCGACGACCAGGAAGAGGAAGTGGAGCAGGAACTTGAACATCCCCTTCGCCCACTGCGCGAGCGCCTGCTCCGTCTCGAGGTTGAAGAAACCGACGAGGTAGACGGCAAGGAACGCGACGAAGAAGAGCGCTGCGGCCGCCGCTCCCCAGGCGAGGCGGCGGTCGCCGGTGCCGACCCGCGTACCCAGCCAGGCGACGAGGAAGATCCCCGTCAGGACGTCCGAGAGGCTGAGCGTGCCCGCGACCTCCCACTGCAGCTTCGCGAACGAGACCGTGAAGACGGTGGCGAGAAAGAGGAGCTCGACAACCGGGCCCGGGCGCGAGCGGATCACAGTGTCACTCAATGCAGCGAGCGGACGAGCTCCGCGAGCTCCTCGGCGCGGGCGCGGCGCGAGAGGCGGTAGCGCGTCTCCTCGGGGATGTCGGTCGCCGGCAGGCCGCCGTTCGCGAAGCGCTCGTGCAGCTCAGCGAGGGCGGCCTTGATCGCCTCGACGTCGTCCGGCGGCGCGACGACGCCCGCGCCCGTCTCGCGGATCAGGTCGGCGGCGGCACCATCCGGCGGCACGAGGGCGAGGATCGGCCGCTCGGCCGCGAGGTACTCGAAGACCTTGCCGGAGAGGACGCCCTTGCCGCGGCCGCCCGCATCCGGGATCAAGAGCAGGAGCGCCTCCGAGTCGCGCTGGAGCTCGAGCGCGGCCTGGCGCGGCGCGTACGGGATCAGCTCGAGCTTGTCGCCCAGCCCGCGCTCCTCGGCCCACTCGCGGTCGGAGGAGCGGAAGTCGCCGAGAAAGCGCGCCTGCACGTCGAGGCCGGACTCGCCGAGCGCGGTCAGGAACGGGCGCGGGTCGCGCTTGCCGAAGAAGCTGCCGGTGTGAGTGATTCGGAAGCGTTCTCCGGGCGCGTAGTCGAGGCCGGCGAAGTCGTCGAAGTCGCAGCCGTTCGAGATCGTCACGACCTTCCCCTGCGGCGAGAAGCCGCGCGCCTCGTCGGCGATCGCGTCCGAGACGCAGGTGATCGCGTCGGCTGACCGGGCGACGAGCCGCGCGACGCCGACGTCGACCTTCTCCTTCGCGCGGACAGCCATACTCTCGGCGCGGCGGTGCGGGTGCGCGACCAGCGAGTCGCGCAGGTCGGCGACCCACTTCGCGCCGGTCGTCTTCCTGACAGCCGCGCCGACGAGGTGGATCGAGCTCGGCGGCGAGGTCGTGACGACGACGTCGATCCCCTCTTTGCGGGCGATCCTGATCGCGGCGGGAATCGCGGTCAGGTTCCAGCTCACGTTCTCGTCCGGGACGAGCAGGCGCCGCGAGGCGAGCTTCGCGTGGACGAGCGCCCGCGAGACGCCTTCCTTCCCGTGCAGCTCCTCGGCCGGTTTGCGGCCCTTCGGCCCGAGGTAGCGCGCGCGATGTACCCACGCTTGTGTCGGCTGACGCAGATCGGCGTCCTCGTGGATCCACTTCGGATCGTCCGGTGCAAGCACGTGCGTCTCGATCCCGAGCGCGGGCAGATACTGGGCGAACTTGAGCGGGCGCTGCACGCCGCCTCCGCCCGCGGGTGGCCAGTAGAGCGAGACGAGCAGCAGCTTCACGCGTCCGATGCTACTGGGCTGCTCAGGCCCCGACGCGCGCGTGGATCTCCCGCAACAGCTGCTTCAACTCGTCCGTCTCGCGTTTGAGCGCCCCCTCGCGGCGCTCGATGTCGTGGATCAGGTCGTCGCGGTGGCTCTCGGCCTTGTCGAGCGCCACCTTGTCCCGCTCGGCCTGGCGCGTCTGCGCGAGCAGGATCAGTGGCGCCGCGTAGGCGGCCTGGGTGGAGAACGCGAGGTTGAGCAGGATGAACGGATACGGGTACCAGCGCAGCCCGACCGCGAGCGCGTTGATCGCGATCCAGACGATCACGGCGGCGGTCTGGCCCATGATGTACGCGGGCGTGCCGAAGAGTCGAGCAGCCGCCTCTGCGCCGCGCCCGAAGCGGTCATCGCCGAAGCGGAATGATCCGTCCTCACGGGCCGAGGTTCGCGACGTGAAGGTGACGCTCCTGCCGGGATCGTAGAGTCAGCCCGTGGCCATCCTGGGCATCGACGTGGGCGGCACGTTCACGGACGCCGTCCTGCTCGACGGCGCCGAGTTGCGGACGGCCAAGGTGCCAACGGCACGCAACCAGGAGGAGTCGGTGCTCGCCGCCGCCGAGGCGGTCGGGGCGCGAGACCTCGAGCGGTTCACGCATGGGACGACGATCGCGACGAACGCGCTGCTCGAGCGGCGCGGCGCGCGGACGGCGCTCGTCGCGACGGAGGGGTTCGAGCACGTGCTCCACCTGCGGCGTCAGGATCGCGCGCACCTCTTCCGGCTCTGCGCGCAACATCCGGAGCCACTCGTGCCGCTCGAGCGCTCGTTCGGCGTGCGCGGGCGGATCGGGCCGGAAGGAGAGCTGGCGCCACTCGATCTCTCCTCGCTCCCCGACCTCGGCGATCCCGAGGCGATCGCGGTCTGCCTGCTCTTCGCGTTCCGCGACCCGTCGCACGAGCGGGCGGTCGTGGCCGAGCTGCGGCGCCGCCACCCGGAGGCGCACGTCGTCGCCTCGCACGAGTCGGCGCCCGAGTTCCGGGAGTACGAGCGCGCCTCGACGACCGCCGCGGACGCCTACCTGGGGCCGCTGCTCGGCGGCTACCTGAGGGCATTGGCAGCTCGCTGCGAGGACGCCGGACTACCGGTGCCGCTGGTCATGCGCTCGTCCGGCGGCGTCGCGTCGCTCGAGGAGGCGGCGGCGCACGCCGCACGAGCGCTCCTCTCGGGGCCTGCCGCGGGCGTCGTCGGAGCGGCGCGGGTCGCGCGGCTGGCCGGGATCGAGAACGCGCTCGCCTTCGACATGGGCGGCACCTCCACCGACGTCTGCGCGATCGTCGGCGGCGAGGCGACGCGCTCGAGCGAGCGGCTCGTCGGCGGTCTCCCGATCCGGCTGCCGACACTCGACGTCCACACCGTCGGCGCGGGCGGCGGCTCGATCGTCTGGCGTGACGCGGGCGGCGCGCTCCGCGTGGGACCGGCGAGCGCGGGCGCCGAACCGGGGCCTGCTTGTTACGGCCGCGGCGGAGAGCTCGCCACGGTGACCGACGCCAACCTGCTGCTCGACCGGCTCCCCGCGCGGCTCGCCGGCGGGCTCGAGCTCGACCGCACGGCGGCGGAGCAGGCGCTCGCGCGCGTCGGCGCGGCGCCCGAGGACGTGATCGCGGTCGTCAACGCGGAGATGCTGGCGGCGCTACGGGTCGTCTCGGTCGAGCGCGGGCTCGACCCGCGCGACTTCGCCCTGGTCGCGTTCGGCGGCGCCGGCGCCCTGCACGCGTGCGCGCTCGCGGAGGAGCTCGAGATCGAGACCGTGCTTGTCCCGGAGGCGGCTGGAGTCCTCTCGGCGCTCGGGCTGGCGCTGAGCGACGAGCGGCGCGACACGGTGCGGTCGATTGTCATGCCGTTGGCCGAGGCCGAGCTGCCGGCGGCAGGTGCGGCCGACGTCCGCTATGCGGGCCAGTCCTTCGAGCTGACCGTTCCGCTCGGCGGCGACGTGGCCGAGGCTTTCCACCATGCGCATGAGGAGCGGTACGGCTATGCGGACCGCGGCCGCGCACTCGAGGTCGTCGCGCTGCGGACGGCCGAGGTGTCACCCGGCCCCAGCTACATGGACAACCATGTACCGGCTCGTCCATCGGGGACAGGAGTGGTCGAGCTCGACGGCTCAACCGCCTGGATCCCGGCCGGCTGGCTCGGCGCGTGGCGGAACGGGTCGATCGTGGTGACGCGCACATGAACGTTCAGCTACAGGTGGTCGGCTTCGCCCTTCGCGCGGTCGCCGAGGAGATGGGCGCGGCGTTGATCCGCTCGGCCTTCTCGGCCAACATCAAGGAACGGCGCGACTGCTCGACGGCGATCTTCGACGCGGCCGGGCGCATGGTCGCGCAGGCCGAGCACATCCCCGTCCACCTGGGTGCGATGCCGGCGTCGGTCGCGGCAGTGATCGCCTGCGACCCCGGCCCGGACGACGTCTTCATCCTCAACGACCCCTACACCGGCGGTACGCACCTGCCCGACATCACGCTCGTCTCGCGGACGGAGCTCGGCTTCGCTGCAACGCGCGCGCACCACGCGGACGTGGGCGGGTCGGTGCCCGGCAGCATGCCGGCCGACTCGCGGATGCTCGCCGACGAAGGCGTCGTGATCCCACCGACGCGCCTGGACGAGGCGACGGTCGAGCGGCTCGTCGCGCAGATGCGGAACCCGGACGAGCGGCGCGGCGACCTGCGCGCGCAGCAGGCGGCGCAACGGCTCGGCGCCCGTCGGATCGCCGAACTGTGCGCGCGGCGAGGCCGAGCCGAGGTGATCGCGGCGATGAACGAGCTCGTCGCCTACTCGGAACGGCGTGTTCGGGCCGGGATCGTCGCGCTTCCGGACGGGCGCTACGAGGCGAGCGAGCGGCTCGAGACCGCGGACGGCGAGCTCGAGCTGCGCGTCGCGGTCACGGTGGCGGGCGACGAGCTCGAGCTCGACTTCGCGGGCACGGCGCCGCAGCACGACGGCAACCTCAACTGCCCGCTCGCGGTGACAACGTCGGCGTGCCTCTTCGTCGTTCGCGTGCTGACGGACCCGGACGTGCCCGCCTCGGCCGGCGCGCTCGTACCCGTGACGGTGCGGGCGCCCGAAGGGTGCCTCGTCAACGCCCGTCCGCCCGCCGCCGTCGCCGCCGGCAACGTCGAGACGTCGAGCCGGATCGTCGACCTGCTCTTCCGCGCGTTCGGGCAGGCAATTCCGGTGCCCGCCCAGGGTCAGGGGACGATGAACAACGTCATCCTCGGCAACGAGCGCTTCACCTACTACGAGACCATCGGCGGCGGCCAAGGTGCCTGTCCCGACGCCGACGGCCCGTCGGGGGTGCACGTGGCGATGTCGAACACGCTCTCGACGCCGACCGAGGCGCTCGAGCTCGCCTATCCGCTCCGCGTCGAGCGGCACGCGCTGCGGCTCGGTTCCGGCGGGGACGGTGTCCGGCGCGGCGGCGACGGCGTCGTGCGCGAGCTGCGGGTGCTGGAGGCGTGCCGGCTCTCGCTGCTCACCCAGCGCCGGCTGATCGCCCCCGCGGGAGTCGAGGGCGGTGTCGACGGAGCCCCGGGGCGGAACCTGCTCAACGGTGACGAGCTGCCGCCGTTCGCGACGCGCCTGCTCGAGCCCGGCGATCTGCTCCGGATCGAGACGCCGGGCGGCGGCGGCTACGGCAGCACGTAGAGCGTGTAGCGACCGTCGCGGTAGACGCTGTCGAGCTGCGGCGTCACATCGAACCGCTCCCGATCGACGACGAGCCAGTCCGCGCCGGCCAGCCGCGGGATCTCCGCGTCGCCGGTCGCGAAGAAGCGCCGCGCGTCGTCCCGCCGCTCGTACGGCCTGTTCTCCTCCGTGTCGGCGACGTGCCCGGGCGGCGCGACCGCGATGTAGACCGGCGCGTAGGCTGCGATCTCGTAGCTCGTCTCGGGGTCGGAGTAGACGACGTCGCCGCGCGGCACGTCCTCGCGCAGCACTTCGACGAGGCCGTCGGTGAGCGCGCGCGGCGGCCGCGCTTCCGACGGGCTCCAGCTCGCAGCTGCGTGCACCGCGATCGGTAGCACGAACAGCGCCGCCGCCCAGCCGACGAGCGCGGTCGGACGCTCGAGCGGGACTTTGTGTTTCAGGGACACAAGCCCGAGCGTCAGCGCGGCGACCCCGCCAGCGACGGCGAGCCAGGTGACGAGCGCCGGACCGCCGTCCTCGAGCCGGTAGGAGAACTCACCTGGATAGGCCAGCTGCAGCGCGATTCCGCCCGCGAGCGCCGCCGGCAGCACGAACAGGCGCAACAGCGCGGCCAGCACGACGAAGCCGCCCGCGAAGGCGAACGCGAGCGGCCAGAAGCCGGCGGCACGGCGCGACTGCGAAATCGAGACGAGGTCGGAGAAGAGGACGAAGAGCTGCGGCACGAGCATCACGGCGGCCACGGAGATGAAGCCGCCGAGGACGTACGCCGCCCAGCGCCGGCGCAACGCAAGCCCCGCCAGCGGCACGAACAGGAGCGCCGCGACGGCGACCGCACCGGCACGGCCGAAGACCTCGGGCGCGAGGCGATAGCTCGTGTCCGAGAACCGGTCGAGCTGGCCGGCGTACTGTCTGAACGCGCGCTGGAGCTCGTCGCCCCCGGGCGCGTGCGAGCGCGTCTCGCGCACGACCGGGAGCAGCCACACGAGGAACAAGGCCGCCGGCACGACGAGCGCGGCAAGCGCTGCGGCGATCCGCCTCGCCTCCCCGCGTTCGACGAGCGAGCGGACGAGGAGGAAGCCGGCGAACGGCAGCCAGAGGAAGATCGCGTACGTCGGATGAACGACGGCGAGTACGAACCCGGCCGCGGCGGCGGAGGCGAGTAGTCCGCGCGTCGGACGCTCGACGTAGGCGAGCGCGAGCGCCAGCGCCGCCGGGAGCAAGAGCTGCCGCGATGCCGTCGCCGGCAGCCCGAGCGCCGTGTACGCGCCACCGCCTGCCGGCGCGAGCGCCGTCACCGCTACCGCGCCGCAGACGACCGCGACGGCCGGACCGACCCGGCGGAAGAGCGCGTGCCCCGCCTCGTAGGCGACGAGCAGCGCCATGGGCGCCAGCACCGACGCTTCGTGCAGGACGACGTCCGCCGGATCGAGAAAGCCAACGCGCGCCACGAGCGCTAGGAAACCGTGCCAGAGCGGGAACGCATAGCCGGGGTGCAGCCCGCCGTCGGCGAACTCGTTCACAGCGCCGAGCGAGAGCGAGTCGAACGCGGCGAGCTTCTGCACGCGCGCGAGATGGAAGAGCCCGTCGCCGCCGATCGAGCCCGCAACGTACCAGAGCAGCACGCCGAGGCCGGCGCCGGCCCGGAAGACCCAGAAGCGCCCGAGGAGCCGTTCCGGGCGCTGCGCCCGTCGCGCGAACCGGAGGGCGACGCCGCCCGCAACGAGGACGAGAACGAGCGCGAGCGACAGGGGCGAGCCGGCAAGGAACGTGACGGCGAGCGCACCGAAGATCAGCGCCAGCGACCAGGTCAGCGTCACCGCGGCTCCGCGCAGACCCAGTGCCCGCGCGACGATCGCACCCGGCAGCAACAGCACGACGTTCGCGAACGCGAGCTGGAGCAGCGTCATCGCTCGAGCAGCTCCGGCAGCGGCGCCGACGCGAGCCAGTCGGCCGTCTCGCGATACATCCGGCCGCGCTCGCCGCGGAAGAGCAGCCCGCGCAGACGCGTCGCCACGCGCAACAGCTTCCGCGCCCGTTCCGCGTTCGCGTCGCCGCGGTGCTTGGAGAGGAAGCGCAGGTGCCCGCGCACGTTCTCGCGGAAGAGCCGGCCGCCGTGCGAGGCGCCGCCAACGTGCACGCACTCGGCGCCGGGGAAGAACAGCACCTTCCAGCCCGCCTGCCGGAAGCGGTACGCCCAGTCGGTCTCCTCGCTGAAGAGGAAGAACGCGTCGTCGAGCGGGCCGACCTGCTCGACCGCCTCGCGCCGCACGAGCATGCACGCTCCCATCACGAACTCGGCCTCGCGCACCTGCCGGTGGTCGAACCCACCCGCGTAGAACGCGTTCAGCGCCCGCGAGCGCGGCGCAAGCTTGCGCAGGAAGAAGTACTCGGTCGCGAGCCGCCAGAGCGTGGGAAAGCCGCGTACCGAGCGCTGCAGCGAGCCGTCCGGGTTCAGCAGCCTCGGCCCGACGATCGCCGCCTCGGGATGGTCGTCCGCGAAGGCGACGAGCCGGCGCAGCGAACCGTCGGTCAGCCATGCGTCCGAGTTCAGGATCAGGAAGTAGCGGCCGGACGCGGCCTCCATGCCTCGGTTCCAGCCGGCGGCGAGGCCGAGGTTCTCCTGCTCGATCACGCAGGCCCCGGCCAGCAACTCGCGGACGACGTCGGCGGTGCCGTCGCTCGACGCGTTGTCGACCACAACCACCTCCTCGCCGCGCACACTCTCGAGGCAGAGCTCGATCCACGGCAGCGCGTTGTGGGTGACGACGACGACGCTCGCGTCAGGCATGGCGCACCCCCGGCCGCCGGCGAAACCCCTCCCAGAGCAGGATCGCGCCGCCGGGCAGCGCCAGCCCGAGGGTGACGAGGAAGAAGAGGAAGCCGGCCGCGAACGCCTGGTCGGCGGCGACGCTGACGCTGCCGAGGAAGCTGACGAAGAACGCCTCGCGGACCGCGAAGCCGTTGAGCGTGAACGGGACGAGCAGGACGAGGAAGAAGATCGGACCCATCACGTAGTAGATCCGCGGCGAGAGCTCGATCCCGACCGCACGGGCGGTCGCCCAGATCGCGAGCACGCGCACGGCCTGGATCGCGACCGTGAAGAGGAAGAGCGAGAGCAGGAGGCCGGTGCGGTCGCGGAAGGCGTGGACGCCGTCGTACACCGCTCGCACCGGCCGCTCGAGCCGGAGCGCGCGCAGGAGCGGCGCCGTGGCGCGGAGCAGCGGCCGCGCCGAGCGGGCGAAGAAGAGGAAAGCGAGCAGGATCGTCCCGAGCACGAATGCGCCCTCGAGCCAGAGGTAGGCGCCGACGTCGTAGCGGCCGATCGCAAGCAGGAAGCCGACGGCGCCGAGGAGGACGGTGGCAGCGCCGCCGAGTGCCCGCTCGAGCAGGACGATCGCCGAGATCGCGCCCAGCCGTGCCGGATGGCGGCGTGAGGTCTCGACGATCCGGACCGCGTCGCCGCCGATCGAGGTCGGCAGGATCTGCCCGGCCGCGTAGGCAACGAGGTAGGCCCGCGTCAGCCACGGCACGCGCTCGCGCATCCCCTGCGAGGCCAGCAGCCGCCGCCAGCGCTCGGCCATCGGCACGACCGTCAGCGTCATGATCGCGACCGCGAGCAGGAACCACCAGGGGCTGGCGTCGGCGAGCACGTCGGCCGTCTCGCCGACGTCGATCTTCCAGAGCAGGTATGCGACCGCGAGGCCGGTGAGCAGAACCGTCGCAACGACGCGGAGCGAGCGGTTCATGCGAGGTCGCGGATCCGCCCGAGCGCCTCGATCACGTCCGCGATGTCGTCAGCTGAGTGCGCGGGCGAAAGCGGCAGCGAGAGGATCTCGTCGCCGGCGCGCTCGGCCACCGGCAACGAGGGCTGCTCCGGGAAGCGCTCGCGGTACCAGGTAAGCCGGTGCACGGGCAGGAAGTGGATCGAGGTCGAGATCCGCTCGGCCGTGAGCGCGCGCTGCACCTCGTCGCGGGTCAGGCCGAAGCGCCCGGCGTCGATCCGGACGACGTACAGGTGCAGGGCGTGGGTGTCGCGCAGGTCGCGCTCGAGCGGCTCGATCCCGTCGAGGCCGGCGATCCCCTCGTCATAGAGCGCGAACTGGCGCCCGCGCGCGGCGGTGTGCTCGGGCAGCTTGTCCAGCTGCACGAGGGCGATCGCGGCGAGCACGTCGGAGAGGTTCGCCTTGTAGCCGGGGACGGTGAGGTCGTAAAGCGAGCCGTCGCCGCGGCGCATCAGGCGCAGGTTGCGGATCGCGTCCGCGATCTCGTCGTCGTTGGTGGAAACGAGCCCGCCCTCGCCGGCGGCGATGTTCTTCGTCGCATAGAGGCTGAAACAGGTCGCCGCCGAGAGACCGCCGAGCTTGCGGCCGCGGTAGGCGCTCTCGGCCGCGTGCGCGGCGTCCTCGATCACCGGGATCCCGAGCTCCCAGATCGGATCCAGGTCGCACGGCTGGCCGGCGAGGTGGACGGGCATGATCGCCTTCGTCCGCCCGGTCAGGGCCGCCCCGATCAGCGCCGGGTCGATGTTGAGGTCGCCCTCCCGGACGTCGACGAAGACGGGTGTCGCGCCGACGTGGACGATCACGTTCGCGGTCGCGGGCCAGGTGATCGGCGTCGTGATCACCTCGTCGCCGGCCTTGACCCCGAGCGCGACGAGCGAGAGGTGCAGCGCCGCGGTGCCGGAGGCGACGGCGAGCACGTGCTTTGCCTCCAGATACTCGGCCATCCGCTCCTCGAGCAGGGCCGCCTTCGGCCCCGTGGTCAGCCAGCCGGAGCGCAGGGTCTCCGCGACCGCCTCGATCTCCTCCTCGCCGATCGACGGCGGCTGGAATCCAAGTGGCTTCTCCCTCATTCGACGACGAAGCGTATGTCGTTCGCGGCGGCTCGAGCGCGCTCGAGCGCCTGCTCGCGGCTGTCGCCGACCGCGATCACGGCCCCGGCCCGGTCGGAGCCGCGGAGCAGCGGCCCGAAGGTGTGCCCGGGCTCGCGGTAGAGCCGCACGTCGAGCACGCCCTCGGCCGCGTGCGCCGCCTCGCGCCCCTCGACCGCGAGCAGCTTTCCCTCGGGTGCGACGAGAAAGAGGACGCACGCGCCGCCGACGAGACTTTGTGTTGAATCAACACAAGCCTCGTTCCCGAGCGCGAAGTCGAGCGCGAGCTCGTTCAGCTTCACGCCCGTCGCAGCCTCGACGAGCTCGGCGTCGTGGCCCCCGCCGAGGCGCGCGGCCAGCTCGACCACTCTGGATCCGTCCCGCCCGACCCGGATCTGCGTGTACGTCGGGCCGTTGCGGATCCCGAGCGCCTCGGCCGCAGCGCGGGCCGCCTCGATCGGCGCTTGTGTTGATTCAACGCAAGGCCAGACGTGCGCGAGCGCGACGCCGAACGCGGGCGGGTCGGCCGTGTGCCGGTCGGTCACGGCCAGGGGGTGGAAGACGCCGTCGATCGAGACGGCGTTGACCGTCACCTCGGGGCCGTCGACGTACTCCTCGACGATGAAGGTGCCGTTCCGGGACGCCGCCACGGCCGCCGCGATCGCCGCCGGCAGCTCGGCGGCCGTCCTGACGAACGTCAGCCCGTGCTGGCCCTGACGATCCGGAGCCTTGACGACGCATGGTGCCGCAGGCTCCTCGAGCAGCCGCGGCTGCGGCACCCCCGCCGCGGCAAACCGGTCGCGCTGCCTCGACTTCGTCGTCGCGAGGGCCGCCGTCGCCGCGTCGATCGGGTGCGGCAGGCCGAGACGCTCCGCGACGCGCGCGGCCACACCCACCGGCCAGTCCGCGCCCGGCGAGACGATCCCGTCCACGCTCTCCGCCCGTGCGAGCCGGTCGACGCCCGGCTCATCCTCGGTCGAGACGATCGCCCGCTTGTCCGCAGAGGCAAAGCCCGGAGCGGCGGGATCGCGGTCGACGGCGATCACGAACAGGTCGCGCTCGCGCGCCGCGCGCAGCAGGCCGATTTGCGCGGGCCCTGCCCCTAGGACGAGGAGACGCGAACGCGCGCGGTCAGCGCCCGCCGCTGGATTTCTCTCCACCAGGCCTCGTTTGCGCGATACCAGTCGACCGTCTGCTCCAGACCGCGCTCGAAGCTCGTGCGCGCGCGCCAGCCGGTCAGCCGCTCGAGCTTGTCGGTCGAGCCGATGTGCCGGTCGACCTGGCCGAGCCGCTCCTCGACGAAGGTCAAGTCGGCGTCGGCGCCGACGGCCGCGAGCACCGCGTCGGCCACGTCCCGCACGGAGATGTCGATCCCGGTCGCGACGTTAACGACCTCGCCGGCGAGCCTGTCGATGTCGGTGGCGATGATCGACTCGATCGCCTCGGCGTCGTCGTCGACGTAGAGCCAGTCGCGCGACGCATGCCCGTCGCCGTGGATCGTCAGCGCCTCGCCCGACAAGGCCTGTGTGATGAAGCGCGGGATCACCTTCTCCGGATGCTGGTGCGGCCCGTAGTTGTTGAACGGGCGCACGATCACGATCGGCAGCCCGTAGGTGACGAAGTAGGAGTACGCGAGCCGGTCGCCACCCGCCTTCGTCGCCGCGTAGGGCGAGCGCGGATTCAGCGGATGGACCTCGTCCATCGGCGCGTACTCGGCCGTCCCGTACACCTCGCTCGAGCTGATCAGGATGAAGCGCTCGACCGGCGTGCGCCGGATCGCGTCGAGCAGGATCTGCGTCCCCTCCACGTTCGTGGTCACGAACTCGGAGGCGCCCTCCTCGATCGACTTCTCGACGTGCGACTCGGCCGCCGCGTTCACGATCACGTCGACCTCGGCGACGAGCTGCGCGACGAGCTCGGGGTCGCGGATGTCGCCGTGGACGAACGAGAGCCGCTCGTGGCTGATCACGTCGGCGAGGTTCTCCAGGTTGCCGGCGTAGGTGAGGGCGTCGAGCGAGACGACCTCGTGATCGGTGTTCGCCAGCAGGTGGCGGATGAAGTTCGACGAGATGAAGCCGGCTCCACCGGTGACGAGAACGCGCTTGCTCAAAGTTCCTCCGAGATCGAATAGAGAGGCCGCCCTTCGACCTCGCGCTGGATTCTGCCTAGGTATTCCCCCACGAGCGCGAGGATGAAGCCCTGGATCCCGAGCACGAAGAGGACGGCGACGCCGCCGAGCAGCGGCCCCGGGAAGTTCGAGCGGTCGATCCAGAACCAGATCCCGTAGACGCCGAGCGCAGTCGCGAGCAGCGTGCAGACGACTCCGAGCGCCATCCCGATCCACTGGATCGGCTGCGGCCAGAAGCCGGCGAGCACGTGCAGCGCGAGCCGCAGCAGGCGCAGCGGCGAGTAGCTCGAGCGGCCCGCGCGCGCCGCGTGCCCGACATCGACCTCGACGACCGACGCGCCGCCGGAGAGGACGAGCGCCTTGGTGAACTTCTGCTTGCCGATCGCAGGCAGGACCGGCTCGACGACATCGCGGCGATAGGCGTTGAAAGCACAGCCGAAGTCGGAGATCGCCACGCCGGTGAAGCGGCGCAGCATCCCGTTGATCAGCCGTGACGGCAGCGTCCGGCCCCACGAGTCCTTGCGAGCGACGCGCCGGCCACTGGCGACGTCGGCGCCCTGCTCGATCGCGGCGAGCAGGCGAGGGATGTCCTCCGGCTCGTTCTGGAGGTCGCCGTCCATCGTCACGACGACCTCACCGCGGGCGCGCGCGAGGCCCGCGTGCATGGCCGGGTGCTGGCCGAAGTTGCGCTTGAAGCGGACGGCACGGACGCGCGGGTCGGCGGCGTGCAACCGCTCGACCGCGGCCCACGTCGCATCGGTCGAGCCGTCGTCGACGAGGATCAGCTCGAACGGCTTCCCGTCGAGTGCCGTTACGGTGCGCCGGTAGAGCTCTTCGACCGAGCCCTGCTCGTTCAGGAGCGTCACGACGACGGAGAGATCGGGATCGGACATTGGGGGACGGAGCGTATCGCTGGCAACCGGGCGAGCCGATCGTGCGTCGCGACGTCTGGCACGGCCGGCCCGTCGTCGGCTGGGGCGGACTCGTGGTCTCCGACGCCGACGACCTGCTCGTGCTCTACATGCCGGGAGGCGGGCCGCTTGGGTTTCCGCCGGAGGACTTCTTCGGCGCGCCGCATCCGTGGAGCGGCAAGGAGCACTGGGAGGGGCACGGCATCTTGCAGCTGCAACGGCCCGGCGAGATGCACGCCGTCTGGGTGTTCTGGCAAGGCCCGGAGCGCGAGTTCGCGGCCTGGTACGTGAACATCCAGGAGCCGTTCCAGCGCAGCTCGATCGGTTTCGACACCCAGGATCTCGAGCTCGACATCGTGATCGAGCCGGATGATTCCTGGAGCTGGAAGGACGACGAGCAGCTGGAGTCCTGGATCGAGCGGGGACGGTGGACGCGCGACGAGGTCGACGCGATCCGCGCCGAAGGCGCTCGAATCGCTGCGGAGCTCGAAGCGGGCCGGCGCTGGTGGAGCGAGAGCTGGGCAGAGTGGGCGCCCGATCCCTCCTGGCCACTTCCGAAGCTGCCGCAGGGATGGGAGCGGGCGTGACGGACGCGGTCTGGCGCGACGTGCATCGCGGGCGCGTCTGGCGCGCACAGGCCTGCCGGATCGTCGAGGAGTCGGCCGAGACGATCGCGCTCTGGATGCCGCCAGGGTCGCCGGCGATGCTGCCTGTGGACGAGCTCGGCGCGCGGATCCGGATTCCCGGCGACACCTGGAAGCTCGAGACGGCGACCGGAAGCAACGACGCCCTCTGTCTCGCGCGGCCCGGCCGGCGACACTCGATCTACCCACACTGGCGGGACGGCGTGTTCTCGCACTGGTACGTCAACTTCGAGCAACCGCTCCGCCGCTCGCCCGTCGGCTTCGACACCTTCGACGAGAAGCTCGACCTGATCGTCCGGCCCGACGGCTCGTTCGAGTGGAAGGACGAGGACGAGCTCGAGGAGGCGGCCGCGGCGGGGTTGCTCGACGCGGACGAGGTGCGCGCGGAGGCCGCGCGCGTGATCGCGGAGTGGCCGTTTCCGACCGGCTGGGAGGACTGGCGACCGGATCCCGCCTGGCCGGTGCCGCGGTTCCCCGACGGCTGGGATCGCGTGTGAGGCGGCGCGGCCCGCTCGCGGCGTTCGTCGCGTTCGGGGGACTCTGGGGCGCCTGGGCCGCGCTCCTGCCGGCTGTGCAGACCGCGGTGGGAGCGTCGAAGGGAGCGCTCGGACTCGCGCTCCTCTTCGTCGCGGTCGGCTCGCTGCCGGCGATGCTCGTGACCGGGCGCGCCGTCGATCGCACCGGCGCGCGACTCCTCCCCTGGCTCCTGACGGGCCTCGCCGGCGCCGCCGTCCTCCCCGCTTTCGCCGGCTCGGTGCCCCAGCTCGCCCTCTGCCTCGTCGCGCTCGGGGCGGCGAGCGGTGCGGTCGACGTGGCGATGAACGCCGCCGTCTCGGAACTCGAGCACCGCCGCAGTGCGCGGCTGATGCAGCTCGCCCATGCGGGATACTCAGGCGGCGTGCTCGTCGGCGCTCTCGGTGTCGGGCTCGCCCGCGAACTGGGGGCCGGACGGCTCCCGATCCTGCTCGCCGGCGGGTGCGCCCTACTCGTCGCCGCGGCCGTCAACAGCGGCAACGAGCGGATCGAGCCGCGGCCGCGGCCGGCCCGTGGGCTTGGCCTGAACCGGGCCGCGATCCCGCTCGGGATCGCCTGCGCGGCCGCGTTCGTGATCGAAGGCGGGATGGAGAACTGGGGCGCTCTCTTCCTCGAGCGCGACCTCGAGGCTGGGCCGGCCGTGTCCGCCCTCGCGCCGGCCGCATACGGCGGCGCGATGATGGTGGGCCGGCTTTCCGGGCTGTGGCTGGAGCGCCGGCTCGACGACACGCTGCTGCTCGCCGGGTCGGCGGCGATCGCAGGGCTCGGCCTCGTCGGCGCGTCGCTGGCTCCGAACGTCCCGTTCGCGGTGGCCGCCTTCTTCGTCGGCGGGGCCGGGATCTCGATCGCGGCACCGGCGCTCTTCGGCGCGGCCGGGAGGAACGCGGCTCCGCACGAGCGGGGGAGCGCCGTCGCCACGGTGACGACGATCGGCTACCTCGGCTTCCTCGTCGGGCCACCGATCGTGGGCGGGCTCGCGGAGGTTGTCGGCCTCAGGACGGCGTTCGCCGCGCTTGCGCTCGTCGCCGCCGGGCTCGTGGTCGCGACCCCACGCCTCCGCCTGCACGGACGTGTCCCAGGGACAGTCCCTGGGACACGTCCCGTCTAGACGAGGCTAGGCGGCTTCGAGTGCTGCAGCCGGCGCTTCCACCCGCTTCTTGCCCGGCACGCCGAGCGCGACCACGGCGCCGACGGCGACGACCGCGGCGCCGACCCACGTCGCGTTGACGAGGCCGTCGTTGAAGGTCGCCGGCGATTCGTACCCGCCCGTGCGGGCGAAGATCGATGCCAGCACAGCGACGCCGAAGACGCCGCCGACCTCGCGGATCGCGTTCGACGCGCCGGAGGCCTTGCCCTCGTCGCGGGCGCCGACCGAGCTGAGGACGATGTTGGCAACCGGCGCGAAGAACATGCCCATCCCGATCCCCGAGAGGATGAACGGGCCGACGAGCGACGAGTAGCCGACGTCCGCCGTCGACACCGCCGCGATCCAGCCGAGTCCGATCGCCTGCAACGCGAGACCGCCGGCGAGGAACGGCCGGCCGCCGATCCGGTCGGAGAGCGCACCCGCGATCGGCGCGACAAGCATCGGCATCGCCGTCCACGGCAGCACCCGCAGGCCGGCCTCGAAGGGTGAGTAACCCTGCGCGGTCTGAAAGAACTGCGAGAGCAGGAACACCGAGCCGAACATCCCGAAGTACATCGCCAGCGAGGCGCCGTTCGCGGCCGCGAAGGCCCGGTGGCGGAAGAAGCGGAGCGGCAGCATCGGACGGGCCGACCGCGCCTCCCACACCACGAACGCAGCGAGCAGGACGACGCCGGCGACGAGCGAGCCGACGATCTGCGGACTGCCCCAGCCGTCGCCGTTGCCGTGCACGAGCCCCCAGACGAGACCGAGCAGGCCGCCGCTCGCGAGCCCGAGCCCGGGCAGGTCGAGCGCCCGGTCGGGGCCGTGACTCTCGGTCAGCAGCCGTGCCAGCGGGAGCACCGCGAGCCCGATCGGCACGTTCAGCCAGAAGATCCACTGCCACGCGAGCCCGTCGACGACCGCGCCGCCGACGAGCGGCCCGGCGGCAACGGCGAGCCCGGCGATACCCGACCAGGCGCCGAGAGCGACGCCGCGCTTCTCGGTCCGGAAGGCAGCGGAGAGGAGCGTCAGCGTCAGCGGCGTGACGATGGCGCCGCCGATGCCCTGCACGGCACGCGCCGCGATCAGGGCCTCCATCGAGGGCGCCAGCGCCGCGGCGGCGGACGCTGCGGTGAAGAGGCCGAGCCCGAGGATGAACATCCGACGACGGCCGAAGCGGTCGCCGAGCGCCGCACCCGTGAGGAGAAAGACGGCGAAGGTGAGCGTGTAGGCGTTCACCGTCCACTCGAGCTGCTCGATCGTCGCGCCGAGGTCGGTGCGGATCACCGGCAGCGCGGTCGAGACGACGAGGTTGTCCAGCACGACCATGAAGAGCGCGATCGAGGTGATCGCGAACGTCCAGAGGGTCTTCGTCTTGGCTTCCATTCCGGCAGCTCCTCTCTAGTAATCAGTTACTTTCATCGCACGAGAAAAAAACGCACTCACTCCGGCCGGCAGCCGGCGATCAGCCGGTCACCCCACGGAGTCGGGTCCTCGAACAGCCGCATCGCGCCGAGGACGTTCAGCAGCATCCCCTTGGCGACGAAGACGCTGACCTCCTCGGGTGTGGCCCCGCTGACGCGCTCGATCAGCTCGACGAGATCGCGCCAGACGCGGCGCATCTCTTCGCGAATCTCCGGATCCTCGGCGGCCGCGAAGCACTGCAGCATCAGCTGTAGCCGCCCACGATCCTCGATCAACCGGCGGTATGCGTCACCCATCGCCAGCAGCGCCTCCTCGCCGCTCTTGCCCCGGGAGGCGCTCTCGAAGGCCTGGTAGATCTCCTCCATCGCCCGCGCGGTCGTGCCGAGGTAGAGCTCCTTCTTCGTCCCGAAGAGCCGGAACAGGTACGGCTGCGAGATCCCGGCCTCCTTCGCGATCGCGTCGGTCGAGGCGCCGTGGAGGCCCTTGCGGGAGAACTCGGTCGAGGCCGCCTCGAGCACCGCTTCGCGCCGCTCACCCGCCGTCTGTCTCGTCGTCGCGCTCATCGGTAGTGAGTATTCACTTACTACAACCGCGTGTCAAGCGAAACGGGCGATTCCCTCGGTGACGCGGTCGAGATCGGCATCGGTCAGGCGCGAGTGGAGCGGCAGCGCGAGCGCACGGTCGAACGCCGCGTCGGCGCCGGGGAACGGCCCCTGCTCGCGGTAGGCGGTGAGCCGTTGCAACGCGTACGTCCCGATCTGCACCTCGATCCCCTCGGCGCGCAGCGTCTCGAGCGCCTCCTCCTTGCGGTCGAGCCGGATCACGTATGCCTGCCAGCCGTGGGTGTCGCCCTCGTCGGCGTCCGGGACGTCGACCAGATCGCGCAGCCGCTCCGTGTAGCCGTCCGCGATCCGCGTCCGCTCGGCGAGGAGGTCGTCGAGCCGGCGGAGCTGTGGGATCCCGATCGCGCAGAGGATGTCGGCCAGCCGGTAGTTCGTCGAGGGCTCCTCGATGTCCGACCCGGCGTCGAGGCCGTGATGGCGCAACCGCCGGACGGACGCGGCCAGCTCGGCGTCCATCGTCGTCACCGCTCCGCCTTCGCCCGTCGTGACGATCTTGCGCGGGTGGAAGGAGAGGCAACCCGCGGAGCCGAGACCGCCGCATGGCATCCCACGCCACCTGGCGCCGAGCGCGCCGGCGGCGTCCTCGAGCAGGAGCACGTCGGGTGGCACCGCGTTCTGCAGCTCCTCCCAGTCGAGCGGGCGACCGAAGAGATGCACCGCGAGCACGGCCTTCGTCCGCGGCGTCACCGCCTCGTAGACCTTGCCGAGGTCGAGGTTGAAGGTGGCGGGATCGACGTCGACGAGCACGGGAGTCGCACCGGCGAGCCTGACGACGTTCGCGGTCGCCGGGAAGGTGTAGGCGGGCACGATCACCTCGTCGCCTGGACCGATCTCCAGTGCGAGCACGGCCAGGTGGAGTGCAGCGGTGCCGTTCGAGACGGCGACCGCGTGCTCGACCCCGCAGGCGGCTGCCACGAGTCCCTCGAGCTCGGCAACCTTCGGCCCCATCGTCAGGTTTCCGGAGCGGAGCACGGCCTCGACCTCTGCCAGCTCGGCCTCACCCACGTCCGGCAGCGCCAGCCTGATCACGTCTTTGCCCTCGGGTGCCGCAGGGCGGACGTTCACGCGAGCGCAGGCTTTCGTTCGCGGTACCACGCGATCGTTCGCGAGAGTCCTTCGTCGAGGTCGACCTTGGCATCGAAGCCGAGCACCTCGCGCGC
>JBDSOJ010000013.1:0-3856 GCA_039914895.1 Gaiellaceae bacterium | reverse complement strand
CAGAGCTCGCCGAGCTCACGCTCCTCCACTACGACCGCGACTTCGAGCTGATCACCGAGGTCACGGGCCAGCCCGTCCGTGCGCTCGCGCCGCTCGGCTCCCTCTGACGGGCTGCACCGCCATGGCGGATGTCCTGCACCATCTGCTCCGCCAGCCGCCACACGATCGCTCCGACGAGGTCCGCCCGGGCTCCGTCGCGCCGCACCTCGAGCGTCGCCGCCGCTGCTCCGGCGACGCCGTCGGCCCGCGCGCGCTCGAGCGCCTCCAGCGTCGCCTCCTCCAGGCCGTCTGCCCACAGCTCCGGTGCGAGCCGCCTCGCTTCCCACCGCGCCGTCCGCTCGTCTCCGGAGTCGAGTGGGAACGCCACGAACGTCAGGCGGGGAAGGCAGACGCCCGACGTGAAGAGATCGAGGCCGAGCCGGTCGGCGAGCACCCGCGATGACATGCATTGAGGGAATCAGAAGACGTGTGACGTGTCTGCATCAACTCCGTGCCGATTCGTCGGCAATCTCGACAAACCGGCAGAGCGCATTCGCGAGCCGCATCTGGGCGATCGTGCGCGCGTTCACCTCCAGCAGCCGCGGCGAGCAGACGAGGTACGCGAGGCAGCGCGCTCGCGAGATGGCGACGTTCAGCCGGTTGCGCGAGAGCAGGAACTCGAGCCCGCGCGGGACGTCCTCCCCGGTCGAGCTCGCCATCGAGTAGATGACGACGTCCGCCTCCTGGCCCTGGAACTTGTCGACGGTGCCGACGCGCACGCCCGGCAGCGCCTCCCTGAGCGCGTTCACCTGCGCGTTGTAGGGCGAGACGACCATCACGTCGGTCACACCCGCCGCCCGCAGCCGCGCCACCTCGGCGCGGACGACCGCGACCTCCTCCGGCGACTCCTGCCGGTTGCCCGTGTGCGCGACCGCGAGGTAGCGCAGCCCCGTCCCGAACGGCGTCGTCCGCTCGGCCGCGACGTCCGCCGGCTCGAGCCGGCCCTCGTAGAACTCCTCCGAGATGTAGCCGCAGATGTCCGGGTGGAGCCGGAATGTGCGCTCGAGGAAGAGACCGCGGTCGGGCGGCACGGTCGCGTTGTCGCCGAGCAGGTGCTTGAGCACCGACGCGTCGCTGCCGCCGGGATGGGTGCCCTGCAGCACCTGGTCGAGCTGAAGCGGATCGCCGACGAGGACGAGGTTGCGCGCCGCCGTGCCCAGCGCGAGCGCGTCCGCGAGCGAGACCTGCCCGGCCTCGTCGACGAAGAGGTAGTAGAGCGTGCCGTCGTGACGCTCGTTCGAGAAGAGCCAGGCGGTGCCGGCGGCGAGGTCGCAGTCGACGCAGTCCTCGCTCTTCGTCACGTTCTCGACCTGCGCGCCCTCGTAGAACGACTCCGGGTTGCCGCCGCTCGCCTTCTTCAGCCCGCGGAACTCGAGCCCGAGCTCGGCCGCCGCCTCCTCGACGGCCGCGAGCAGGTTGTGGATCGCCTTGTGGCTCGTCGAGGCGACGCCGACCCGCTTGCCACGGGCGATCAGGTCGGCGATCAGGCGGCCCGATGTCCACGTCTTCCCCGAGCCGGGCGGCCCCTGGATCACGAGGTGGCGGCCGTCGAGCGAGCGGACGAGCTGCTTCATCTCGTCGAGATCGATCGTCTGTACCGGCCGGTCGAACGGCTCGCGCCGGAGCACCGACTCGAGCGCGGGATAGCGCCGGTCGCCGGCGAGCAGCGAGCGGCCGATGCGCGCGAGCGCGTCCTCCTGGTCGCGCGTCCAGTACGGGCCGGCGGGGATAAGCGCTTCCGGTAGCGGCACGTCCTCGAGCGACGGGCCGCGCTTGAGCACGAGGCGGCGCTCTTCGCGGTCGAGCTCGAGGATCTCGCCTGCGCTGTCGGTCGTCACCGGATCGAGCACGTCCTGCCCCTGCCCGATCTTGTGCTCCTGCGCCGGGTAGCTGAGCACGTATGCCTGTGATTTCTTCACCGGCTCGGGCCCGCTGACGAGCTCGATCTTGCCGATCGACTCGGCGTCCTCGACGAGCTCCTCAGCCGTCATCTCGATCCGGTCGAAGAAGGCCCACCAGACGGGTTTGCGCTCGCGGTCGTGGTAGTCGAGCAGCTGCGCCGCGAGCTGTTCGCCCGCGTCGAGGAGCCGCGCGCGGAGCTCGGCGCGCGCGGCCTTCACCTCCGGGATCGGCTTCGGCTCGACCGGCTCGGGCAGCGGGAACGGCCCGAACCGCGCGAGCGCCTCGTCACGCCGCTCGAGCAGCCAGTCGCGCAGCAGCCGCGTCGCGATGCAGTCCTCGCGGTTGTAGGCGTCGATCTGGTCGAGCAGCGCCTGCTCGCCGGTCTGCATCCACTGCTCGAAGATCACGATCGAGGCGCCGCCGTCCTTGACCTCGGCCTGCCGCTCGAAGTCGAGGAACGCCTCCAGCTCTTTGAGCCCGTAGCCGCGCCGCGAGACGCGGACGCCGTTGCGGACGACGCGGTAGAGGTCGACGAAGACGTCGCGCCGGAGCAGGTCGTCGAGCGCGGCCTCGCGCGTGCCGTAGCGGCCCATCAGCCGTTTCAGCGCCGTGATCTCGTAGGCGGCGTAGTGGTAGACGTGCAGGTCGGGGTGGCGGGCGAGCCGCTCGTGAACGAGGTCGACGAAGCGCTCGAACGCGATCCGCTCGGTGTCGTGGTCGTGCGCGTGCAGCGGCTCGAAGTTGCCGTCGACGTCGAGGATTCCCCAGAGGTACTCGAGCGAGCCGCTCGCGTCCCAGAACGGATTGCCCTCGAAGTCGAAGAAGAGGTCGCCGGGCGAGGGGTCGGGCAGGAGCGAGAAGCTCGACTCGGGCTGCGGCTCGAGCAGCCGGTATTCGTCGACGCCCGTCTCGCGTGCGCCCAGCTGGAGCTCAGCCTGCTCGCGGTTCTTGGCCCAGCTGTCGGGGTTCATCCCGGCCGGGACGGGTTCGGCGGGCGCGCGGCCGAGCTGCGCCAGCGTCGTGATCCCGGCGGCGGCGAGCTTCTCGATCTGCGTCCGGTAGAGCCCGGCGACGCGCGAAGGGTGGTCGACCGCGTCCCAGTACGCGTCGCAGACCGGCCTGAAGTCGCAGATGCGGCAGTGATCGACCGGATACGGCGCGGTCGGCGGCGGGTCGGCGACGAAGCGC
Organism: Gaiellaceae bacterium; assembly: GCA_039914895.1. Classification (GTDB taxonomy): domain Bacteria; phylum Actinomycetota; class Thermoleophilia; order Gaiellales; family Gaiellaceae; genus Gaiellasilicea. Next base: position 727 of record JBDSOJ010000013.1, on the reverse strand, counting down.
TCGAGCCGCGAGCGGACGCGCCGGTAGTAGGCGGCGAACTCCTCGGGGCGGAAGGACTGCTGCTCGCCGTTCCCGAGCAGGACGTGGATGCGGTCGGGCTCGCGCCCCTGGATCCGCGCGAGCTGCTCCGAGTAGAAGAGGAGCTGGAGGATGTAGGCCGGCTTCGCGGAGCGCGCGAGCTTGGTGTCGAGCGCCTCGTAGCTGCCGTCCGGCTGGCGCATCAGGAAGTCGGCGACGCCGCGCCAGCCGTCGTCGCTGCCGTCATCGCTGGCGAGCACGGCCTGGAAGATGACGTCATGCTCGGCGGCACGGATCGCGTCGGCGGTCTCGCGGGCAGCGCGTTCGTAGTCGCCGCGCGGCTCGTCGATCTCGAGCACGGTCTTGCCCAGCGCGCGGAGACTCTCGAGGTAGGCGCGCTCGTGCTCGAGCCCCTTGCGGAAGATCAGCTCCGCCTGCTCGTTCTCGACGGCGGGCCGCTCGATCTCCCCGCGAGCGCGCGCGAGCGAGAGCGTCGTCAGGTGCTCACAGGCGACGAAGGCCGTGACGTCGGAGGGAGAGAGGTGGAGGCGGTCGGCGTGAAGGTGCATCTTGGAAGAGTCGCGGTTGCGCCGGCCGGCGCTTACGCGCGCAGCTCGACGAAGCCGGCCGCGGCGAAGTCGCCGTCGAACGCGAGTGCCTCACGGATCCGCAGCTTCCGCATCAGCGCGAAGCTCGTCGCGTCCACGAA
>JBDSOJ010000089.1:0-7865 GCA_039914895.1 Gaiellaceae bacterium | reverse complement strand
AACTAGCTGGTTCCGCTCGTCCCGCTGCTTTCGCTGCCGCCCAGCTTGCCCATGAAGGCCGTCAGCATGTCGATCGGGGCCGGGAAGACGATCGTCGTCGCGTTCGTCGCGCCGATCTCGAGCAGCGTCTGCAGATAGCGCAACTGCAGCGCCATCGGCGACTTCGCCATCACATCGGCGGCGTCGGCCAGCTTCTGCGAGGCCTGGAACTCGCCCTCGGCGGCGATGATCTTCGCCCGCCGCTCCCGTTCTGCCTCGGCCTGCCGCGCCATCGCGCGCTGCATGCCGGCGGGGATCTCGACGTCCTTGACCTCGACGATCGAGACCTTGACGCCCCAGGGCGAGGTCGCCTCGTCGATGATGTTCTGCAGGATCACGTTGATCTTGTCGCGCTCGGAGAGCAGCTCGTCGAGCATGTGCTGCCCAAGCACCGAGCGCAGCGTCGTCTGTGCGATCTGCGACGTCGCGACCATGAAGTTCTCGATCTGAACGATCGCGTTCTTCGGCTCGACGATCCGGAAGTAGGCGACGGCGTTGACCCGCACGGGCACGTTGTCCTTCGTGATCACCTCTTGCGGCGGCACGTTCAGCGTGATCGTCCGCAGGTCGACCTTGACCATCCGGTCGATCACCGGGATGAGCAGGAAGAGACCCGGCCCCTTCGGCTCCGGAAGCAGGCGCCCGAGCCGGAAGATGACGCCGCGCTCGTACTCGCGCGCGACTTTGATCGCGGCGAATACGAACAGCAACAGGAGGAAGGCGACAGCGGCGATGGCGATCAAGGCGATCAAGGGATTACGTCCTTTCGGCCGGAAGGGGACGAGCGGGCACGGATGATCCTACGGTGAGCCGGAGCGTCTCCTGGTCGACGGCCTCGACGACGACGCGGGCGCCCGGCTCGAGCGGCGCGCCGTCGGCACTGTGCGCGTGCCAGAGCTCGCCGTCGATGAAGACGAGTCCGACGTCCCGAACCTGTGCCGCCGCACCGACGAGGCGGTGTGTTCCGACGGCGGTCGGCAGCTTCCGTGTCTGTGCTGCCTTCGTGAGCGCGAAGCCGAAGAGGAGCATCAGCGTCCCGGAGATCGCGAGCGCGACCGGCAGCGAGATCTGGTACGCGGGCCCGGCGGGATCGAAGAGCAGAAGCGCGCCGATCACGAACGTGACCGCTCCGGCGACCGAGAGCGCTCCGTGCGAGACGATGAACGCCTCGGCGACGAAAAACGCTGCCGCCAGGAGCATCAGCAGCAGCCCGGCCGCCGAGACAGGGAGCACCTGGAGCCCGTAGAGGCCGACGATCAGCGAGATCGCGCCGACGGTGCCCGGGAAGACGAGCCCGGGGTTCCAGAGCTCGACGACGATCCCGATCAGGCCGATCGAGAGCATCAGCGCGATGATGTTCGGGTCGATCAGGAGGTCGAGGATCCGCTTCCACGTGGACATCTCGATCCGATCGATCGTCGTGCCCGGCGGGGTCGAGATCGTCAGACCCTCTTTCGTGCGCGGCTCGGTCCCATCGATCTGGCGGAAGAGCGACGGGTAGTCCTCGGCGACGAGATCGACCACGTTCAGCCGCAGGGCCTCGCGCGCGCCGAGATTCGAGGCTTCGGTGACCATCTCGCGGGCCTCCTCGACGTTGCGGCCGTTCTCGCGCGCGAGCTCGCCGATGTAGGCGGCGGCATCGTTGACGATCTTGCGGCGTAAGTCCTTGGAGAAGTCCTCGCCCCCTGTCGTGATCGGGGTCGAGGAGCCGATGTTTGTCTGCGGCGCCATCGCCAGCACATCGGCGGCCATCCCGATCACCGCCCCTGCGGAGTCGGCGCTGGAGCCCCCGGGCGCCACGTACACGACCACCGGAACCGTGGCGGCAAGGATTCCCTTCACGATCTCGCGCATCGACGAGCCGAGCCCGCCGGGGGTGTCCAGCTCGATCACGACCGCTGCGTACCCGTCGCGCTCGCCGCGGTCGATCGCGTCGAGCAGGTACTCCTGCGTGACCGGATTGACGTCGTTCTCGAACTCGGCCACCAGCACGCGCGAACCCGAGTCTGCGGCCTGCGCGGCAATGGCGAGGACGGCCGCTGCTGCCGCTGCGGCGACGACCAGGAATCCCCGTGCGAGGGCCGCCACGCCTTCAGCGTAGCTGTAAGGATTCGGTCAAACGAGGGGCGCGGCTCTTGTGGCCGAATGAGGAAGTCGCCACCCTTGGGTGGAGAGACCACGATGCCCAGACGCCTACTCATCCTGATCGGACTCGCTCTCGCGCTGCCCGCGCCCGCCCTGGCGCAGGAGGCGACGATCGTCGCGCGCGACGTACTGCCGACCGGCGCGCGCTCGCTCTCCGCGGCGAAGCCGCCGGCTCGGTTCAATCTGGTCGGCCTCCACTGGCAGGGACCGGGGACAGCGCAGTTCAGGGTCCGCTCGCTCGACGGCCGCTGGAGCGCGTGGAAGGACGCGGCGCCGGAGGCCGAGGACCGGCCGGACCTGGGTACCGGCGAGCGGGCTCGCTCGAACGGCTGGCAGCTCGGCAATCCCTGGTGGGTGGGGCCCTCGGACCGGATCGAGTACCGGCAGCGCGGCACGGTCAGCCGGCTGCGGGCGTGGTTCGTGTGGAGCTCCGACGCGGGCGTGCCCGCGCGAACGCTCCAGAAGGCCGGCGCGCCGGCGATCGTGCCGCGTCAGGGCTGGAACGCCGACGAGAAGATTCGGCGGGCTGCACCGTCTTTCGCGGCCACCCTCCGGCTCGCGCTCGTGCACCACACCGCGGGCGGGAACGGCTACACCGCTGCCGAGGCGCCCGCGATCGTGCGGGCGATCCAGCTCTACCACGTCAAGGGCAACGGCTGGAACGACATCGGCTACAACTTTCTCGTCGACCGCTTCGGCACCGTCTACGAGGGCCGCCACGGCGGCATCGAGCGCAACGTCGTCGGCGCGCACGCAGAGGGTTTCAACACCGGCTCGGTCGGCGTCGCGGTGCTCGGCGAGTACAGCTCGCTCGCTGTCGCCGCGAAGGCGCGCGACTCGCTCGCTCGCCTGCTTGCGTGGCGGCTCGACCTCGCCCATGTCGATCCGGCGACGACGCAGTCGTTCATCTCCGGCGGCAACGCGCGCTTCGGCGCCGGCCTGCCCGTGTTCCTGCGCACGGTCTCCGGGCACCGCGACACGGGCTTCACAGACTGCCCGGGCACGGCGCTCTACAACCTGCTGACCGGAATCGCGGCCGACGTCTCGCGAACCGGGCTGCCGAAGCTCTACGCGCCGATGGTCAGCGGCAGTGTGCCCGGGACGGTCCGCTTCCGCGCCAGGCTCTCCTCGCCGCTGCCGTGGACGGTCGACGTCTACGACCCGACCGGGATCGCGGCCGCTTCATCCGCCGGCACGGGAGCCAGTCTCGACTGGACGTGGGACGCCACGCTTGCGACCCCAGGCAGCTACTCCTACGCGATTCGCTCCGGCGACAGCGTCATCCCGGCCGTAGGGGTGATCGGCGGCGGCGACGTCTCGCTCGCGATCGCCGGCCTCTCGACCGACCCGGAGACGGTCTCGCCGAACGGCGACACGATCGCGGACTCAACGACGATCACGTACACGCTGAACACGCCCGCGAACGTGGCCGTCAGGGTGCTGGACGTCCTCGGCACCCCGGTTGCGGCGTTCCCCAGGGCCTGGCGGCGCGCAGGCGAGCACGTGCTCCGCTTCGACCCGGCGTCGCTGCAAGACGGCGTCTTCACGATCGAGTTGGCCGCCAATGCGACCGGCAACCGGATCGCGACCGCGTCGACCCGGCTTGCCGTCACCCGCACGCTCGGCAGTGTTGCCGCCACCCGCCTCGCCTTCTCGCCCAACGCCGACGGTCTCGCCGACCGGATCTCGTTCCGCTTCGCCCTCGCGACGCCCGCCGAGGTGCGGATCCGAATCCTGAAGGACGGCAAGTGGGTCGCGACGCCCTTCGCGGGGCCTCTCGAGCAGGGTGTCCGGAAGGTCGACTGGGATGGCGTGAAGCGCGTCGGCAAGCTCGTCGACGGGATCTACGAGGCGATCGTCGAGGCGACCGACCCGATCGCGACCTCGACCGTGTCGATCCCCTTCGCCGCCGACACGCGGCAACCGAAGCTGCGGATCGTCCAGCGCAGCCCGTTGCGGATCTGGGTCAGCGAGCCGGCCCGGCTGACGCTCCGCTTCGGCACCCGGCGACTCGTCCACGACGCCGCCGCCGCGGGGACGGCCCGGATCCCGAACGCTCCGCGCGCCGGCATCGTCAGAGCGGTTGCCTGGGATTCCGCCGGCAACAAGAGCATCCCCGCCTCGAAGCGGTAGCGCCGCGCGAGACCGTAGACTCGACGGGTGCAACCGCCCGCGCGCAGAACGCGTCCCATCGGCCAGGATTTCCGGTACGACGAGCCGCTGGTCTACGAGGGGCTGAGCGACCCGATTCTGGTGCGGCGAGCGAAGGATGGCGATCGGCACGCACTGGCGGCGCTCTGCGAGCGGCACGCGCCGCGCGTCGAGCGGCTCGCGCACCATCTCCTGCGCGATCGCGAGGATGCGCGCGACGCCGCGCAGGACGCGCTCGCCAAGCTTTGCGTCAAGCTGCCCCAGTTCCGGGGCGAGTCGTCGTTTCCGACCTGGCTGCACCGGCTCGTCGTCAACGCGTGCCGCGACGTCGCGCAGCGCCAGCTCGCCCGGCGCTGCGAGCCGCTCGACGAGGACCGCCGCGAGGCGCGCGACGGCGATCCCGCCCGCGCCGCCGAGGATTCGGAGCTGCGCGCCGAGCTCGGCGCCCGGCTCGCCGAGATCTCTCCGGCGCAGGCCAGGGTGGTGGTGCTCAAGCACGCATTCGACTTCAGCTTCGAGGAGATCGCCGGCGCCGAGGGGATGCCGGTCGGCACCGCGAAGTGCCATGCCCACCGCGGCCGGAATGGGCTGCGGGAACGACTCTCCGCATGAAATTGCCTCTGGACAGGGCCGCGATCGAAGCGATCATCCCGCATCGCGATCCGTTCCTCCTGCTCGACGAGGTGCTGGAGCTGGAGCCGAACAAGCGTGTCGTCGCACGCAAGCTCGTCACTGAGGAAGACTGTGCCGGCCACTTCCCCGGCAACCCGATCATGCCGGGCGTCAAGATGGTCGAGGCGCTCGCCCAGGCCGGCGCGGTCGCCGTGCTGAGCGAGGAGGCAAACCGCGGCAAGCTCGCGCTCTTCGCGGGGATCGACGGCGTCCGCTTCAAGCGGGTCGTCCGTCCCGGCGACGAGCTGACGCTCGAATGTGACCTCGAGACGGTGCGCGGCCCGATCGGCAAGGGCAAGGCCCGCGCGACCGTGAACGGCGAGCTGGCCGTGCGCGGCACTCTCACCTTCGCCGTGGACCGGTCGTCGTGATCGGCTCGGCGAACGGTCGGCGGATCGGGATCACCGGTCTCGGCGCCAACGTTCCCGAGCGCGTCTTCACGAACAAGGATCTCGAGCAATACGTCGACACCACCGACGAGTGGATCGTCGAGCGCACCGGGATCCGCGAGCGACGCTTCGCGACGAAGGAGGAGGCGTTGACGGACATCGCCGCGCCGGCCGCCGTCGCGGCGATGGCGGACGCGGGCGTCGAGGCCGCCTCGATCGACCTGATCGTGGTCGCGACGGTGACGCCGGACATGATGTTTCCGACCAGCTCGGCGCTGCTTGCCGACTCGCTCGGGATGCCGGACGCGGCCGCCTACGACCTGCTCGCCGGCTGCACCGGGTTCATGTACGCGATCGCGCAGGCGTACTCGATGGTCTCCTCCGGCCTCTCCAAGCGGGCGCTCGTCGTCGGCGGCGACGTGCTCTCGAAGATCCTCGACTGGACCGATCGCTCCACCCTCGTCCTGTTCGGCGACGGGGCGGGCGCGGTCGTCGTCGAGCCGGTCGACGAGGGAGGCTTTCTCGGATTCGAGCTCGGCGCGGACGGCGGCGGCGGTACCAACCTGTGGCTGCCCGGCAGCGGTTCGCGGCATTTCGAGGACGCTGACAAGCTCGTGAAGATGAACGGCCGCGAGGTGTTCAAGTTCGCCACGCGCGTGATGGTCAGCTCGGCACGGAAGGTGCTCGACGAGTGCGGGTTGACCGTCGACGACGTCGACGTCTACGTTCCACACCAGGCGAACAGGCGGATCATCGATCACGCCGCGGGCAAGCTCGGGATCCCGGAGGAGAAAGTCGTCGTCAACGTGGATCGCTACGGAAACACGTCTTCGGGCTCGATTCCGCTCGCGCTGGCCGACGCGGCTGCGGACGGGCGGCTCCGCGACGGAGAGTTGGTTCTGATGACCGGCATGGGAGCGGGCCTCACCTGGGGTTCCGCGTTGATCGAGTGGAATCAGAGAGGGGTTGCCGCGTGAGCAAGATCGCTTTCATGTTCCCGGGCCAGGGCTCGCAAGAGGCCGGGATGGGACGCGACGTCGCCGAGGCCGTGCCGGAGGCGATGGCGGTGTACGAGGCGGGCAGCGCCGCCTCCGGGCTGGATCTGCGGCGGATCTGCTTCCACGATCCGGTCGAGAACCTGCTCGACACGAAGTTGCAGCAGCCGGCGCTCGTCGCGACGAGCCTCGCGCTCAACGAGGCGATCAGGGCGCGCGGGATCACGCCGGACTTCGTCGTCGGCCACTCGGTCGGCGAATTCGCCGCGCTCGGCGCCGCGAGGTCGATCGGTGCGGCGGATGCGATCGGGCTCGTGACCGAACGCGGCATCGCGATGGCGGAGGCGGCGCAGGAGCGGCCCGGCTCGATGGCCGCGATCCTCGGTCTCGCCGATGAGGTCGTGGAGGGCCTGTGCCGGAGGATCTCGAACGTCTGGCCCGCGAACTACAACTGTCCGGGCCAGATCGTGGTCTCCGGCGAGGACGACGCGGTCGGGGAGTGCTGCTTCGAGGCCGAGCTCGAGGGAGCTCGCCGTGCCGTGCGTCTGCGGGTCTCCGGCGCGTTCCACTCGCCGCTCGTCGAGCGCGCGGCGGACAAGCTTCGCCCCGCGGTCGAGCGGATTCACTTCGCCGACCCTCGGACGGCCTTCATGTCGACCGTGACCGCGAAGCTCGAGGACGCCGGTCACTATCGGGAGCTGCTCGTGCGCCAGCTGACCGCGCCGGTGAAGTTCACGCAGGCGGCCGGCGAGCTGATCGGCAAGGGCGTGACCGTGTTCGTCGAGGTCGGTCCCGGCACCGTGCTCAGCGGTTTACTGAAGAGGATCGACCGCAGCGTCAAGACGTTCGCTGTGAACGACCTGCAGTCGTTGCGCGAACTCGAGGACGCACTTGCCTGAGTTTGGGTCCCTCGAGGGAAAGACGGCGCTCGTCACCGGCGCCTCGAAGGGGATCGGCAAGGCGATCGCGACCGAGCTCGCGGCCGCCGGTGCGACCGTGATCGTCGGCTACCGCTCGGGCAAGGACGAGGCGGAAGCGCTCGCCGGCGAGCTCGGCGGCCGCGCGATCCAGGCCGACGTCTCGAAGGCCGAGGACGCGAGCCGACTCGTTGAGGAGGCCGGCGACCTCGACATCCTCGTTAACAACGCCGGGCTCACCCGCGACGGCCTGCTCGCGCGCATGTCAGACGACGACTGGCGGACGGTGATCGACACCAACCTCGCGTCCGTCTTCTACACCTGCCGCGCGGTGGCGCGGCCGATGATGCGCAGGCGCGCCGGCTCGATCGTGAACATCTCCTCGATCGTCGGTGTGCACGGCAACGGCGGCCAGACGAACTACGCCGCGTCGAAGGCCGGGATCATCGGCTTCACGAAATCGCTCGCGCGCGAGCTCGGCTCGCGGAACATCCGCGCCAACGTCGTCGCGCCGGGCTATGTGAAGACACAGCTGACGGACGTGCTCCCCGAGGAGG
>JBDSOJ010000087.1:0-2862 GCA_039914895.1 Gaiellaceae bacterium | reverse complement strand
TCCGACCGTCCGGGCCATCCCCCCGTGGAAGAGGTCGATCGGTTGCTCGGCGGTGGCCAAGTGACAGCCCGCTACTTGGTGTGGGCGGCCGCGGGGACGAGCGCTGTAGCGAGGTCGGCGAGCAGGTCGTCGACGGCCTCGATCCCGACCGAGAGGCGGATCAGGTTCCGCGGCGCCGCGAACGGTGCGTCGGCCGTCGAGGCGTGCGTCATCCGGGCCGGGTGCTCGATCATGCTCTCGACACCGCCGAGCGACTCGGCGAGCTGGAAGAGCTTCGTCTTCGCGACGAGCTCGACCGCGGTCTCCTCGGTGTCGACGAGGAACGAGATCATGCCGCCGAAGTCGCGCATCTGCCGCTTCGCGATCTCGTGACCAGGGTGCCCCGGCAGCCCCGGGTAGAGCACCTGCTCGACACCCGGCTGCTGCTCGAGCCAGCCGGCGATCGCGCGCGCGTTCTCGCAATGCTGCCGCATCCGCACGGCCAGAGTCTTGATCCCGCGCAGCACGAGCCAGGAGTCGAACGGCCCCGGCACCGCGCCGAGCGACTTCTGCAGGAAGTAGAGGCGCTCGGCGATCGTGGGGTCGTTCGTGCCGCAGAAGCCTCCGACCACGTCCGAATGGCCGCCGAGGTACTTCGTCGTCGAATGGAGGACGATGTCGGCGCCGAGGTCGAGCGGGTTCTGCAGGTACGGCGTCGCGAAGGTGTTGTCGACGACGAGGATCGCGTCGACCGCGTGCGCGGCGGCGGCGGCGGCACGGATGTCGACGACGTTCAGCATCGGGTTCGACGGGCTCTCGACCCAGACCAGCCGCGTGTTCCCGTCGAGATGGTCCGCGAGGTTCGCGAACTCGGCGGCCGGCACGTAATCGAAGAGATAGCCCTTCGGCTCGTAGACCTGCGAGGTCATCCGGTAGACGCCGCCGTAGACGTCCGCGATCAGGACGACGCGATCGCCGGGGTTGACGAGGTGCATCACCGTCGTCGTTGCGCCGAGCCCGGATGAGAAGGCGACGCCGTGCTCGGCGTTCTCGAGCGACGCCAGCGCCACCTGCAGCGCGGTCCGGGTCGGGTTCGCGACCCGCGCGTAGTCGTAGCCCTTGTGGACGCCGACCGCCTCCTGCACGAACGTCGACGTCTGGTAGATCGGCGTGATGATCGCGCCGGTGGCCGGGTCCGGCTCCTGGCCGTCGTGGATAGCGCGGGTCTCGAAGTCCACTACCGGTTGATGCTAGCGGCGCCAAGCCACCCGGCGAGGTCGGCGAGCGCCTCGTCCAGGCGGGACGTGTCGCCCCAGGCGCCGAGCAGCTCGAGCGTGCCGGTCTTGCGGTCGAGCTTGGGTTCGGCGCGGCCGACCACGCGATCGCCGACGAGCAGCGGCAGCACGTAGTAGCCGAACTCACGCTTGGCCTTCGGGACGAACATCTCGAGCCGGTAGCGAAATTCCCACAGCGCCTCGGCGCGGTTGCGGTCGTAGACGAGCCGGTCGAAGGGGGAGAGGAGGACAGCGCGGTCCCCCGCCGGCCCGTCCGCCGCGTCCGGATGGGCCTCCCACCGTGCCTCCTTCTGGCCCTTCACGAGCCGGACGCCTTGCGAGCGGAAGCGCCGCTCCGCCCGGATCGCCTCCGCCCGCGGCGCCGAGATCGTCTCCGTCTCGGGCCACCAGCGCGCGGCGAGATCCCAGAGCCGCTCGCCGCCGCGGCGGCCGACCACCGTGATCTCGCCGTAGAGGTGGAGGCTCAGCAACATCAGCCCGACCATGCGCGGGCCCCACCAGCGGCTGTCGCGCTCGACGCCGATCGCTCGATCCTCGAAGTCGCGGGAGAGCAGCGGCCCGCGCCGCTCGAGTTCGCGAAGGACGTAGCGGCGGAACGCCCGGTTGGTCGTCACGAACTCGTGCGTCCACCGCTCGTTCTTCCGCTGCCGCGAGCGGCGGAAGGTGCGGATCCGCGCTCGCACGAGCGGCAGGTCCTCGAGTGGGTAGATGAACGCGTTCCACTCGAAGAGCGAGCGCTCCTCCCAGAGCAGGCGGTCGAGCTCGGCGCGGTCGTAGCCGGGGCCGAGCCGGCTGAAGAGGACGAGGTGCTGCGGCGTCGCCACCGGCGCGACGACGTCGATCTGAAGGAAGCCGAGCCGCCGGATCGTGTCGAGGACGCCGCCCGCGGTGCCGTCGAGCGCCTGCGCGCGCACAGCGATCCGCCGCGCCTCCTCGGCGCTCACCTTCACCGCACGACCGCCTCGAGGCCGATCGTGCGTGCGAGCCGGTCGAGCGCGCGGTCGAGCGCATCGTCGAGGGCGCCCGAGGCGCGGACACCGTCCTCCCGGTGAAACGCGCGGACAACGAGCCTGCCCTCCTTCCGCTCCGACTTCAGGTCGGCGCGGCCGACGATCTTCTCGCCGCGGAGGAAGGGGAGCACGTAGTAGCCGTACCGGCGCTGCGGCGCCGGCTTGTAGACCTCGATCAGGTGGTCGAATGCGAGGATCCGGCGCGCGAACGGGCGATCCCAGAGCAGGTTGTCGAACGGCGTCAGCAGGACGGCCGTGGTCTGCGGAGGCAGGTCGAGCTCCGCGTCGGCGGGAACGAGCACGTCGGCGCCGCCGTCGTCGACACGCAGGCGGCGGAGGCGGCCCTCCGAGACGAGCTCGTCGACCGCGGGCCGCACCCGCGCGACGCCGCCCGTCAGCCGCCAGTGCTCTTTCACACCGGCTTCGGTGAGCACGCCGCGGGCACGCACGGGCTGCTCCGCCAGTGCGAGCAGCACCTCGTGCTCCGACGGCACCGGTGCGTCGAGCTGCGCGCGGGGGATCACCCGCTCGGCGAGGTCGTAGACCCGCTGGAACCCCTGCCGGCCCGAGATCACGAG
>JBDSOJ010000077.1:0-6839 GCA_039914895.1 Gaiellaceae bacterium | reverse complement strand
GTCTACGGAATGGGCCCCCCTTCGAGCGGCGGCTCGACCGTCGGTGAGGCGCTGAACATCCTCGAGGGCTACGACCTCTCGTCCTTCACGCGCGAGCAGGCGCTGCACTCCTTCCTCGAGGCCTCTCGCTACTCGTTCGCCGACCGCGGCGCGTATCTCGCCGATCCCGCCTACTTCGACGTCCCGCTGCGCGGACTCCTCTCGGACGGGTTCGCCGCGACGCGACGCGCGGTGATCGGGGCCACCGCGGCGCCCGGCTCGGTGGCGCCCGGCGATCCGTATCCCTTCAACGGCAGCGCCGGCGCGACCGTCCAGGCAAGCGCGAGCGAGACGCGGGCCGGAACGACGACCCACCTCACGACCGCCGACCGCTGGGGCAACGTCGTCTCGTACACGTTCACGATCGAGTCGACGGGCGGCGCCGGTCTCGTCGTCCCCGGCTTCGGTTTCCTCGCGAACAACGAGCTGACCGACTTCAACTTCGACTCGCTCACGCACCCGAACCGGGTCGAGGGCGGCAAGCGCCCGCGCAGCTCCATGGCTCCGACGATCGTGCTCGAGGACGGCGAGCCGCTGCTTGCGCTCGGCTCCCCGGGCGGCTCCACGATCATCACGACCGTCCTCCAGATCCTCGTCGACCGACTCGATCTCGGCCTGACGCTGCCGCAGGCGATCGCCGATCCGCGTCTGACCCAGAGGAACGGCGCCAGCACGCAGGTTGAGCCCGCGTTCCGCGGGACGCCCGAGGAGGCGGCGCTCCTCGCCCGGGGCCACCGGTTCATCACGAACCCCGAGATCGGCGCCGCGACCGGAATCGAGTTCCTCGACGGCGGCCGGCTGCTCGCCGCGGCCGAGCCCACCAGGCGTGGTGGCGGGAGCGCGATGGTGGTGAGCCCCTGACCCATCTCAGCGCGCGTCAGCTCCTGGTTTCCGTCTGGCCTGCGGTCTGGCCACTGGCGTGGGATCGCCGTGCCCGAGGCGAATCAAAAATGAGCTTCGCCGGCGGGGTGTGCTGGGTGGTGCGAGCGCGAGGACGCAGGGAGCCTCGATAGCAGCGCTATCGGGGCGACTTGAGGACGCCGCGATCGTGCGGCCCAGCGCGGCACGACGGCTCAACATTTCACTTTGATTCGAGTTCTTAGGCCCGGTCGGCGCGCCGCCGAGTGGGTGCGGCGGGTTTCGGAGCGGGAGCGACGGGAATCGAACCCGCGACCTCCGGCGTGACAGGCTTGTTCCACGGAAACGACGATTGGCGACGATGGGCACGCAATCGCTCTATTGATGCAGCCCTGCGGGCTTCTGGCGCCTGATTTGTGCACAATTGCGTAGGCTCGATTTCGAACGTTTGCTGCCCTTCTGCTGCCCGAGCGCGACTCGTTAACCGGCGGGGCGAGCGCCTGGGAGGCGGCGCTCAGCCGCTCGATGCGCCCGGCGATCGAACGGCCGAGCACGAACGCCGCGCCGACGGAGGCCGTCGAGGCGCCCGCGGCCACCAGCAGGAGGACGACGTCGTGGCCCGAGCTGAACATGACAGCGCCAGCGACGGAGACGGCCGCGAGCGGCAGAACGGCGAGCAGGCCGAGTCCGGCGAGCTGAGGACGCAACGTCGGCGCCCGGCGGAGCCCAAGCGCGGTCACGACCAGCTGCGCCGCTTCCTCGGTCATGAGCCGCTGCACGAGCGACCGGCGCTGCGCGGCTGCGTGACATCATCGCGCCGTGAGCGCGCGCGAGCTTCCGGCCGGAACCGTGACCTTTCTCTTCACGGACGTCGAGGGATCGACGCGACTTCTCCAGGAGGACGGGCCGCGTTACGCGGATCTGCTCGGCGAGCACAGGAGGGCCCTGCGGGACGCGTTCACGAGACACTCGGGCGTCGAGGTCGACACGCAGGGCGATGCCTTCTTCGTCGCGTTTCGGCGAGCGGCCGACGCCGTTGCCGCGGCGGCCGAAGCGCGGGACGCGCTCGAGACTTACCCCATCCGGGTGCGCATGGGAATCCACACCGGCGAGCCGATCGTGACGGAGGAGGGCTACGTCGGCATCGACGTTCACCGCGCGGCGCGGATCGCCGGCGCTGCCCACGGAGGACAGATCATCCTCTCCGAGACGACTCGGAAGCTCCTCAACAGCGAGGCCTCCGTTCGCGATCTCGGAGAGCACCGGCTGAAGGACTTGACCGAAGCCGAGCGCCTGTACCAGCTCGGCGAAGGCGACTTCCCGCCGCTTCGCACGCTCGACGCCACCAATCTGCCCGTCGCCGCAAGCGCGCTCGTCGGGAGAGAGCACGAGCTCGCAGAGCTCGTCGCGTTGCTCTCGGACGGCACACGCCTCCTCACCGTCACCGGGCCAGGCGGCACGGGAAAGACCCGCCTCGCGCTCCAGGTTGCAGCCGAGTTCGTTGGCACGCTGCGCGACGGTGTCTTCTGGGTACCGCTCGTCGGCCTCTCCGATCACGAGCTCCTGTTCTCGGAGGTAGTGCAGGCGATTGGAGCGCGCGACGACCTGACCGGATTTCTCCGCGGGAAGGAGCTCCTGATCCTCCTCGACAACTTCGAGCATCTCCTCGACGCCGCCCCGGCCGTCAGCACCCTCCTCGCCGCCTCGAGTGGTCTCCGCGTGCTCGTCACGAGCCGGGCACCTCTTCACGTGTCGGCCGAGCGGGAGTATCGGTTGGAACCGCTCCCGGCGGCCGATGCGGCTGCCCTCTTCGTCGAGCGGGCCCGTGCGATCGGGCGGGAGCTCGCGCCCGACTCCACCGTCGAGGCGATCTGCCGCCGCCTCGACTGTCTCCCGCTGGCGGTCGAGCTCGCCGCGGCGCGCACGAAGCTCCTCGCTCCCGAGCTGCTCTTCGAGCGCCTCGAGTCGGCCCTCCCGCTCCTGACGGGCGGTGCGCGCGACGCCCCTGAGCGCCAGCGGACGCTGCGCGCCACGATCGAGTGGAGCTACGACCTCCTGGACGCAACGGGCCAGGAGCTCTTCGCGCGGTTGTCGGTCTTCGCAGGCAGCTTCCCGCTCACGGCCGCCGAGGAGATCTGCGGCGCCGACCTCGACGGCCTCGCGGCGCTCGTCGACTCGAGCCTCCTGAAGCCGAGCGGTGACGACCGCCTCCTGATGCTGGAGACGATCCGTGAGTACGCGCTCGAGAGGCTCGAAGGCTCGGCAGCGGCCGAGCAGCTCCGCCAGCAACACGCGACCTTCTTCTCCGCACTCGCGCAGCAGGCGTACGAGCGCCGGTTTGACGCCGAGGCGGAGTGGTCCGCGCGGCTCGAGATCGACCAGGACGACCTTCGTGCCGCGCTCGACTGGCTGGCTGTGAACGACCCGGATCGCGCGCTCGAGCTCGCAGGTGCACTCGGCTGGTTCTGGCTGTCTCACGGGCTTCTGGCCGAAGGGTGCGGGCGATTGGCCGGTGCGCTCCCCGGCTCGACGGCAACCGGAGGGTCCCGGGCCCGGGCACTCACGGGGTCGGGATCGCTCGCCGCCCGGCACGGCGACGTCCACGAGGGGCGAGCGCAGCTCGGCGAGGCGATCGGGCTCTGGCGCGAGCTGGGCGATCGGATCGAGCTCGCCTCGGCGCTCCACGCGCTCGGATGGCTCCTCGTCTACGACGCCGCAGACAACTCCGGCTCCCTCGACGCGTTCGAGCAGAGCCTCGAGCTCCGCCGGGAGCTCGCCGACCGGCTCGGCGAGGCTCGCGCACTCGTCGGCGTCTCTCAGGTGCTCGTCGCGATGGGCGACGTCGAGCGGGCGGAGTCGCTCTCACGTGACCTGCTCGAGATGGCGGGCGGCGACCCGCGCACCGAGCTCCACGCCTTCCACTTCCTCGCCGACTGCGCTTTGATCCGTGGCGATGCCGAGGAGGCCGAAAAGCGCTACCGCGAAAGCCTGCAAGCGGCGCTTCAGCTCGGAGACGTCATGGAGACGAGCTACCAGGTCCAGGGCGTCGCGATGGCGGCTGCCGGCGCCGGCGACCCACATCGCGCCCTTCGCCTCGCCGGGTCAGTCGAGGCGCTTTGGGAGTCACTCGGCACGTCGGTCCCCGTCGTCTTTTGGAACGCGCTCCTCGAGCGTTACATCGGTGGCGCGCGCGAGCGCATGGGCGCGGACGCCGATGCCGTTTGGTCCGAGGGGCGCGCGATGGCGTTCGACGAAGCGGTCGACCTCGCTTTGACCTGAGGGGTTTCAAAACTCTGATTCATGCCCGGGGATGACTCGTTTCCAGGCGGAACCGTAGTTTTGAAACCCCGGGCTGCAGCGCCTCGCGGAGGCGCGCGCGAAGATCGACACGGCCAGGATCCTGCCAGCACAGGAGGAGATTCTGCGGCGGGACGCACTCGTGGGTTCCGTCCACTACTCGAACCTCATTGAAGGCAACGAGCTCCCCGCGATCGAGGCCCAGCGAGCCGTCGAACACGAGCTCGACAGGACGACGAAGGCCAAGCTCGAGCTGGTGAACTATGTCGCCGCACTTGAATGGATCGACGAGAGGCGCAATAGGGGCGAAATCGTCTACAGCGCCGACTTCCTAAAGGGACTTCACGGGGTGATGAGTCGAGGCCTCGGTCGACCTGGCGAACGCTTCGAGCCGGAAATCAAGCACTTCGTCAACAACGTCTACTTGCCGCCCGAGAAGGAGTTTCCCCCGCAGACGGACGCGTTCCGGGAAGCAGTGGCGCGCCCACGCTCCGATGTCGAACTACGCCTCGGCGAGTACGTGGGACAGTTCGCCGAAACCGACCTGTAGCGAGCGTCCACCTAACCCAAGTCGGAAAGCGCCGACGGGAACAGCTCGCTCCTTACGGTCGTTTTTCCGTACGACGCGCAGCGCAGGCGAGTTGCCTGACCGCGCTACTCGCACTCCGTGAGGCTGGGTTGATGGGTGACGGGGCTCACGGCTCTGCCTGAGGTTCGACGTCTCAGAAACGATCCGACGGACGCACCGGCCTCCTGCTGTCAAGCGGCACCGAAAAGTGCACCACTTTCAGGCGCCGCTTGACACCGCTGCCGAAGACGGATATTCGAACCTGGTCGTTTGCTGCCCGAAGCGGATCGAGCCGCGTCTACTTTGACAACACAGTGTGCCTATTTCCAGGGTTTTTTTAACGGGAGCGACAGGGCTCGAACTTGCGACCTCCGGCGTGACAGGCCGAGTTGGGGGCGGCGACGGTCGGTGACGAGCCGCTTCGAACAGCCTCATTTGCTGGCCTTTTTCGCGGCGGGGTCGACCCATGCCGCATGGTTCCGTGGATCGTCAGACGGACGTTTGGGCCACGAGTGGGCCACGTTTGGGCCACGAGACCGTTGTCTGTTGAGACGACGAAGGGCTCTTAGCCGGCTGAAGGTTGAGCGTCCGCCGCACGACCCGAAGACGCTGGCGCGGAGACGCGAAGGTCCTCTGCTCGTCACGGCGATGAACCCCTGGGCGTGCGCTCTGGTAGACCACCTAGCCTCCGCCGGGATCCCGATTAGCTCGGAGGAGCTTGGCTGGCACCGCCGCGGCTCTACCCTCCGGCGATGGACGTCGCGCGGCGGATCGTTCCCGCGGCCGTCGTCCAACCTCGCGAACTGCGCTCACGGAGAGGTCTAGAATCGGCGGGCCATGCCAGGGCGCAAGGCGAGGAAGGTGAGGCAGAGGTGGGAAAGGTTCTCTGTGTTCTGTACGAGGATCCTGTTGACGGGTATCCGAGGTCGTACGCTCGAGATGCGATTCCCAGGATCGAGCGCTACTACGACGGTCAGGCGGCACCGACCCCCGAGCGGATCGATTTCGATCCGGGTGAGCTTCTGGGCAGTGTTTCCGGGGAGCTTGGGCTGCGGCGGTTCCTCGAGGAACGCGGCCACGCGTTTGTTGTCACGTCGGACAAGGACGGGCCGGACTCGGTCTTCGAGCGAGAGCTCCCGGACGCTGAGATCGTCATCTCGCAGCCGTTCTGGCCTGCCTACCTGACGGCTGAGAGAATCGCGAAGGCGCCGGGGCTGAAGCTGGCTGTCACGGCGGGGATCGGCTCGGACCACGTTGATCTGGAAGCGGCGATCGGGCGTGGGATCACCGTCGCCGAGATCACCTATTCCAACAGCATCAGCGTGTCCGAGCATGTGGTGATGATGATCCTGTCGCTGGTGCGCAACTACATCCCGTCGTATCAGTGGGTCGTCAAGGGCGGCTGGAACATCGCCGACTGCGTCGCCAGGTCATACGACCTCGAGGGAATGCAAGTCGGGACGGTCGCTGCCGGCCGGATCGGTTCCGCTGTACTCAGGCGGCTGAAGCCGTTTGAGGTGGGACTGCACTACACCGATCGACACCGACTCCCGGAGGAGGTCGAGCGCGAGCTCGGCGTGACCTACCACCCGGACGCCGAGTCGATGGTGCCCGTCTGCGACGTGGTCACGATCAACGCGCCCCTCCATCCAGAGACCGAGCACCTCTTCGACGACGCCCTCATCGCGAAGATGAAGCGCGGCGCGTACATCGTCAACACCGCCCGGGGCAAGATCTGCGACCGCGATGCGATCGCGCGGGCGCTGGAAAGCGGCCAGCTGGCCGGGTATGCCGGAGACGTCTGGTTCCCGCAGCCGGCTCCCAGGGATCATCCCTGGCGGTCGATGCCCCACCACGGGATGACGCCCCACGTGTCAGGCTCGTCTCTGTCCGCGCAAGCCCGCTATGCGGCCGGAGTGCGCGAGATCCTGGAGTGCTGGTTTGATGGTCGTCCGATCCGCGAGGAGTACCTGATCGTCGATCGCGGCACGCTAGCTGGCGCCGGCGCTCATTCGTACAGCGCCGGCGACGCCACCGGCGGCTCTGACGAAGCAGCACGCTTCAAGGATCGCTAGCC
>JBDSOJ010000063.1:0-18562 GCA_039914895.1 Gaiellaceae bacterium | reverse complement strand
TCCGAGCCGGCGCGCGTCACGACCCAGCCGTCGTAGCGCCGCAGGCCGTACGGGACGCTCAAGGTCACCGACGTCAGACCGGAGTGGACGGTGAAGCGACCGCACGAGTCGACGAGCTTGCCGTTCTTCGTCAGCCAGAGCTCGTAGAAGTCCGCGCGGTCGCGGCTCGGCTCGAGCCCGCGGACGAGCACGTTCATCGGCCAGTTTCCGGACGCGTCCTGCGGCAGCAGCTCGATCGAGGCCGTCGCACCGCGCTCGACGCCGACGCCGATCAGCGCGATCACCCGCTCCGGAGCGGCGTCGCGGCCCCCGACGAGGTAGCCGGCACCGAACGTCGCGGCAGCGAGCGCGGCGGCGAGCAGGGCCTGCAGCCGCCCGCGGCGAGCACGAGCCGGCGGTTGCCGCAGCAGCGCCGGCGAGCGCTCCGGGGGCGGGTCGACCGAGAGCAGGAGCTCGTGCACGCGCCGTAGCCGCTCTCGCTCGAGCGGATCGTCGACGTCGCCGACGAGCTCGTCGAAGCGGTCGCTCACAGCTCGTCCTCCAGCAGGCCTGCGAGCCGTGCCAGGGCACTCCGCGTCCGCGTCTTCACTGTGCCGAGCGGCACCTGCAGGAACGCCGAGATCTCGCTCTGCGAGAGTCCGCCCCAGTAGGCCAGCTCGATCACCGGCCGCTCGTGCTCGGGTAGCAGCTCGAGCGCCCCGTGCACCCGCCAGGCGAGCCACGACGCCTCGGCCTGCTCGGGCGGCCCTTGCTCGTGTGACGCCTCGTCGGGCGCCTCCATCGGAGGCTCCGGCCGCCTGCGCGCGCCGTCGACGATCGCATTGCGGGCGACGGTGAAGAGCCAGGCGCCGCCGCGGCCGCGGGCGGGGTCGTAGCTCGACGCCGAGCGCCAGATCGCGGCGAACGCGTCCTGAAGGGCGTCCTCGGCGCGGCCGCGGTCGCCGAGCCGGCGCAGCGCGAGCCCGAGCACCGGCCGTGTGTAGCGACGGTAGAGCTCCTCAAACGCGTCGCGGTCGCCGCCGCCGACGCGCTCGATCAGCTCCCCGTCCGTCGGCTCCCCGTCGTGCACGGCCCCGATGCTCGCGGCTCGGCCGGGTCGTGGCAAGGCCGGTCCGGTGAGGCTCAACGCCGCATCCATGCACTCGGTCTACGCATGGCCGCTCGAGCCGGATTGCAGCAGCCGGCCGCCATCGACGACGATCGTCGTGCCGGTGACGAAATCGGCGCGCGCCAGATAGAGGATCGCCCCGGCGACGTCGTCCGGCGAGCCGACCCGCCGCAGCGGCGACTCGGCCGCACGTTTGTCCACGTCGTCGCCGGGCTCGAGCGCGACGGTTCCGGGGGCGACACCGCAGACGCGGACGTCCGGAGCGAGCGCCTTCGCCAGCGTCCGCGTCAGCATCGCCTGGGCAGCCTTGGCGGCGCAGTGAGCGGCGAAGGACGGCCACGGTTGGTAGGCCGCCACGTCCTCGAGCATGACCACGAGCCCGCCCGTCTCGCGCAGGTGCGGCGCCGCAGCCTGCGTGACGAAGAAGCTGCCCTTGACCGTGGCGCCGAGCGCGGCGTCGACGTCTTCCTCCGACACGTCCTCGAACCGCCGCGGCTCGAAGCCCGCCGAGGCACCGTTGACGACGACCTCGAGGCCGCCCAGCTCGCGCACCGCGCGCGCGACGAGCGCCCTCGCGTCCGCGGCGCGCGCGAGATTGCCGTCGCGGCTGCCCGCCGCGACCACCCGCCAGCCTTCGCTGCGCAGCCGCTCCACGACCGCGGTGCCGAGCTTGCCGGTGCCGCCGGTGACGAGCGCGCGCGTCAGCTCGCCTGCTCGAACCGCTTCGCCACCTCGTCCCAGTTGACGACCTTCCACCAGGCCGCCAGGTAGTCGGGCCGCTTGTTCTGGTAGGAGAGGTAGTAGGCGTGCTCCCAGACGTCGATGCCGAGGATCGGCGTCTTCCCCTCGGAGAGCGGCGAATCCTGATTCGCGGTCGACATCACGGCGAGCGAGCCGCCGTCGGCGACGACCCACGTCCAGCCGGAGCCGAAGCGCTTCACGCCGGCGTCGTTGACCTGCTCCTTGAGCGCGTCGAGGCCGCCGAACGCGTCTCCGATCGCGTCCGCGAGCGCACCGGCGGGCTCGCCGCCGCCGTCTGCGCCCATGATCGTCCAGAAGAGCGAATGGTTCGCGTGGCCGCCCGCGTTGTTGCGCACGGCGGCCTGCTTGTCGGCCGGCAGCGAGTCGAGCTTCGCCAGCACCTCCTCGACCGGCGCGTCGGCGAGGTCGTTGCCCTCGAGCGCCTTGTTGGCGTTGTCGACGTAGGCCTGGTGGTGCTTGCCGTGGTGGATCTCCATCGTGCGCGCGTCGATCGTCGGCTCGAGCGCGTCGTAGGCGTAGGGGAGTTCGGGCAGGCTGAACGGCATCGCGGCTCCTTCGTCTCGTCAGGTGGAGGAAGGATATGCTCCGCGCCGTTCCCGACGAGTCGCCGACGAGGCTGTGGAGGTATCGATGTCGAGTTACGAGGAGATCCGCCCCCGCGAGCTGAAGCCGGCGCTGCTGGAGCTCCACGGGATCTCGCGCGCGTCCGTCGAGGCCCACTACAAGCTCTACCAGGGCTACGTGAACAAGCGGAACGAGATCCTCGGCAAGCTCGGCGCGGCCGACCTCGCAAATGCGAACCAGATCTCTTCGGACCTGCGCGCGCTCAAGGTAGAGCTCTCCTTCGCAATCGGCGGGATCAAGAACCACGAGGTCTACTTCGAGCACCTCGGCGGCTCGGGCGGCGACCCGAAGGGTGCGGTCGCCGACCTGATCACGCGCGACTTCGGCTCCGCCCAGGCCTGGAGCGACGACCTCAAGGCAACCGGGATGGCCGGCCGAGGCTGGGCCTGGACGGCGTACGACTGGGACGAGGGCCGCCTCTTCAACTACATCGGCGACGCCCAGAACTCCTATCCGATCTGGAACGCGACCCCGCTCGTCGCGCTCGACGTCTACGAGCACGCCTACTTCCTCGATTACCAGACCGACCGCGGCGCCTACATCGACGCCTTCCTCAACAACCTGGACTGGGCTGTCGTGAACGACTGGGTCTCGAAGTACCAGATCCCCCTCAAGTAGATGGCAGAGCGCTTTGCGAGCCACAAGGAGGGGGCTCGCGGGGGAACCATGGGGTCCCCCGCGCTCTACCAGATCCCCCTCAGGTAACGCGATGACGGCGGTGCTCGTCGTCCTTGGGGGCTACCTGCTGGGGTCGATGCCGTTCGGCTACTGGCTCGTGCGGCTGGTCAAGGGCGAGGACGTCCGCAAGGCCGGCAGCGGCAGCATCGGCGCGTCGAACGTCTGGCGCACGTTCGGTCGGGCCTACGGGATCCCCGTTGTCCTGCTCGACATCGCGAAGGGGTTCGTGCCCGCCCTCGTCGGGACGCTCCTCGTCGGCGAGCTCGTGGGCGCGCTCGCAGGCGGCGCGGCGATGCTGGGTCACTGGCGGCCGCTCTTCCTCCGCTTCCAGAAGGGCGGCAAGGCGGTTGCGACGGCTGCGGGGACGCTCCTCGGGATCGCGACGCTCCTCGGTCTGCTCGCCACGGGTCTCTGGCTGACGACCTTTCTCGTCAGCCGGTACACCTCGGTGGCGTCGATCGTGGTCGCGGTCGCCCTCCCGTTCGCCGCGCTCGTGCTCGGGGAGCCGTGGCCGGTGATCGTCTTCTCGGTGCTCGCCGGGGCGGCCGTGCTGCTGCTGCACCGGCCGAACATCGCCCGTCTGCGAGCCGGCACCGAGAGCCGCTTCCGGCTCCGCCGCGGGCCGAAGACGGCGTAGCGCCTGCTCGCCTCTCCCGAAGCCGTTCCTCTCGGCCATCTCCCAGGGACTGTCCCTGGTTAGCGGCGCGTAACGCGAGTTCAGCCGGCGAGCCAGCCGGCGAGGCTCGTGTGCCGGCCGCCGGCGGGTGCGCCGCCGAGCTCGGCGCGGAGCTCCCCGACCGTCCCCTCGCGCTCGGCGAGGACGTCGTGGGCGTGGATCGTCTCGAAGTTGACCTGGCGGGCGAAGAGGAAGTCGCCGTCGGCGAGGTCGGGCATCGCGTCGAGCGCACCCTTGATCGAGAGTCGCACCGAGTCCTCGACGAAGCGGGGCTGCAGGTGCGCGTGCTCGACGACGAACAGCTCGTCGGGACGCTTCAGCAGCTCGTAGATCGGCGCGCTCATCGACCCCTGCACGACCGTGACGAGGTCGTTCGCGTCGAGCTGTCGTTCGGTACCCACAAAGAGCGAGCCGCGACCGCGCTGATTGTGGGTCGCGAGCGGGACAAGCTCGAGGATCCGCTCGACGTCCTCGTAACCGGCCTCCGCGAGCCGCTCGGCTGCGCGCCCGCGGACGAGTCCCTGGGCGCAGGGGCAGGCGTTGATCCCGGTCGCCTCGACGCCGACCACGCGGCGCACGCCCTCGGCCGTCGCGGCCGCGATCCCGACGAGCGAGACCAGCTCCTGCGTCGCGAGCTTGCTGATCGGCGTCGTCCGCCGCACCGGCCATTGCGCCGTGATCCGCGCCTCGGCGCGCAGCGCGCTCTGGCGGCCGACGATGTGACGTGCGATGTGCTCGGCGAGCGCCTCGACGTGCAGCGCCTCGCTGCCGACGACCGCCTCGATCGCCTCCTCGAACAGTTCCGGGAAGCGCGACATGTGCACGCCCTTCTGCTCGCGCGAGAGATCGACGGTGCACTCGATCTGCGCCAGCATCACCGTCTCGTGGCCCTCGTGCCGAACCCGGATCGCCTTGTTCACGCCCGTCACGCCGGCACGCGTGAGCGAGAGCCGCACCTCGGGGGGCGAGGCCTGGAGATCGGGCGTCGCGCTTGAGATCTCCGTCACGCGGCTACGCTAGCAGCGCCGTGGCCGACGACTTCTCCCGCCTCGTCTCGCTCGCCTGCCACGATCTGCGCACGCCGCTCGCGACGGTGCAGGGCTTCGCGAAGACGATGCTCCGGATGGAGGCACTCGACGAGGAGAAGCGCACACGCTACCTCGGCCTGATCGACAATTCGGCCGACGAGCTCGTCCAGTTGCTGGACCTGCTCTCGCTCGCCGCCCGAATCGAGGGCGGACGCTACGAACCGGCCCTGCTCGAGACCGACTCGCTCTCGCTGGCTCCGGAGGGCGCCACGGGCACCGGGACGGCCGTTCGCGTCGACCCCGAGCCCGTGCGGCGCGCGCTCGCGGCGCTCCAGCGGGCCGCTGCCCGTCACGGCGGCGTCGACGTCGCCGTCTCGGTCGACGGCCCGCACGTCTCGTTCGAGCCGGTGACCGAGGAGGCGGCTCCGATCGTGCTCGGCGAGTCGGCAAAGGATCTCGGCGCGGCTGTCGCAGTCCGGCTCGTGTGCTCGCTCGGCGGCGAGGTCGACCTCGACGGCCAGCGGCTCACCGTGACGCTGCCCGTCTGAACGGACTGTGCGGTTAAAGGCCGGCCGTCCGATTGGGGCCAGAAGACCCCGGCGACCGCGTAGCCGTCGGGGCCGCCTGGTCACCAATTACGCGTCAGGCGGGGATGCCGACGGGTCGTTCTGCCAGAGACCGAAGTCGTTCCCCTCGACGTCCTTGCAGGTCGAGAACCAGCCCATGCCGGGGACGGGCATCGCGTCGCTCGCCTCGCCGCCGAGCTCCTGCACGCGGGAGACGCCCACGTTGATGTCGTCGACGTCGAAGTAGACGCGTGGTCCGCGCTGGGAGCCCTCGGCCGCCATGATCGCGCCGCCGGTCGTGTCCGAGAAGCGGGTCATGTGGTACTCGGACGGGCTGCCCTCGTAGGCCTGGAACTCCCAGTCGAAGAGCCCGCCCCAGAACTCGCGCGCCTTCGCGGTGTCGCCGGCTGGGATCTCAAGGTGAACCATCTGTCCGGCCATGCATCTCCTCTGTTGTCGTTGTCATTACTAGGACGAACGGGCGGCGAAGAAGTCGACAGGTCACCGCAAAAGCCGCGACATCCGGCGATCCTTCAGGATTCGGCCACCCGTCTGGCAGGAAGCGCAGTAGAAGACGGTGTGCTCCTCGTAGTCGACCTGCCGCAGCGGCTCGCCGCAGCGCGGGCACGGCTCGCCGAGCCGGCGATGGACGACGTAGACGTCCTTGTCGCCCTTGCCGGCGATGCGCAGCTCGAGCGCGCGGGCGAGATCGTCCTCGATCGCCGTCCCGAGCCGCTCGATCTCCTCCTCCGCGAGCTTGCTCGGGAGCGCGAACGGCGACAGCCGCGCTCGGTGGAGGATCTCGTTCGCGTGCGCTCGTCCGATCCCGGCGAGCGCGCGTTGGTCGCGCAGGAGCGAGTGCAGCCGCCGGTTGTCGCCGGCGAGGATCTCGCGCAGCCCGGCCGCGTCGAGGCCCATCGCCTCCGGCCCCAGATGCGCCAGCTCCGCGGCCGTCTGCGCAGGTGACTCGAGCCACACCCCGGCGCGCTTCTTCGACCCCGCCTCGGTCAGCACGAGCTCGCCTCCGTTCTCGAAGCGGAGCCAGAACGCAGGCTTTTTCGGGCCCTTCGCTCCCGACTCCAGGTGCCGGATCCGGCCGGCGCTCATCAGGTGGACCCGCAGCTGCAGCGCCTCGTCGGCGGTCGGGAAGAGGAGCCACTTGCCCCGCCGCCGGGCACCCTCGAACCGCCGGCCTTCGAGCTCGCGCAGCGGCGGCTCGAACGTCTTCAAAGTCGCGATGTGAGCCGGCCCCGCCTCCAGCACGGGCGAGGCTGACACGAGCGGATCGAGCTCGCGGACCCACGCCTCGACCTCGGGTAGCTCGGGCATGGAGTGAATTGTGCTCTAGAACCGAGCTCAGGTCGGTTCGTCCACGGGTGAGAGCGGATCGGCGACTCCCGGCAATGCGGCGCCGAGCTCCGTCGTTCGCGGCTCGTCCTCGATCGGTTCGGGCATCTCGCGCAGGTGGCGTTGGGGCGAGAGGAGGATCCAGAGGAACGAGGAGCCGCTCCCGACCGCACCGACCAGGAGCGTCTCGCGAAGCCCGATCGTCGAGCCCAGCGTGCCGCCCAGGAGAGTGCCGATCGGGATCGTTCCCCAGACGATGAAGCGCATCACGGAGTTCATGCGCCCCTGCAGGCGCGGCGGGCAGATCGCCTGCCGGTAGCTGACCTGCGTGATGTTGTAGACGACGATCACGAAGCCGAGCACGATTCCCCCGGTCACGATGAACGGGATCGGAAAGCTGACTGGAGCGAGTGCTATCAAGAGCATCGCCGGCAGGTTCAGAAACGTTACGACGATCGTCGTCGGGCCGATACCGAAGCGCCTCGAGATCCGCGTCGTCGTGAACGCGGCGAGGAGAGAGCCGACGCTCCCGACCGACAGCAAGACCCCGATCACACCTGGCGACAGCCCCACCTCACGCACGAGGAAGACGAGGTAGATGGAGAAGGTGACGCTGAAGAACAGATTCGACGTGGCGGTGCAGCCGGCTTGAGCCCTGAGATTGGGATTCCCGAGGACGAATCTCAGGCCCTCCTTCAGCTCTGGCCACAGGCTCCGCTTCGTCTCCGTGGTCGTCGCGTTGGTTAGAGGCTCTTCGCGTTTTCGGATCCGCAGCAGAAACGTTCCCGACGCGAGAAAGCTGAAAGCGTCGACAAGCACGGCATACGGAGCGGTGACGAGCTCGACGAGCACGCCACCGAGCCCAGGTCCGGCGAGCTGCGCGGTCGAGCGGCTGATCTCGAGCTTCGAGTTGCCCTCGCCGATGAGCTTGCGGTCGACGAGCGAGGGCAGGTACGACTGGTACGCCACGTCGAAGAAGACGGTGAAGACCCCGGTCAGGAAGGCGACGGCGTACAGCTGCCACAACGTCAGGACGTCCGCGACGTACGCGATCGGGATCGTCATGAGCACTGCGAAGCGCCCCAGGTCGCCGATGACGAGGATCGGCTTTCGCGGCAGACGATCTACCCAGACGCCCGCGGGAAGCGTGAACAGGATGAACGGGAGGAAGTTCAGGGTTCCGTACACCGCCACCTCGAAGGCGCTCGCGTCGAGAACGATGATCGCGACGAGACCGAGCGCGAGATCGTCGACCTGCGATCCGAGCTGGCTGATCGTCTCCGCCGCCCAGAGGTTGCGGAAGTCGCGATGGCCCCAGAGCCCGCCCGGTCGTCGCAGCTTCACGTCATGCCTCCTGTCCTGTGGATGGACACGAGCAGCTCGTACTCCTCGCCCTGCCCTGCCGCGGCCGCCTCGAAGTCGCGCAGGAGCCGGTCGGCCCGGCGCTGGAACGACTCCGCGTCCGTCGGGGAGAGCCGCACCCGCGCCTGCGGCTTGTCGTCGGAGCTCTTGAGCACGTAGAGCCGCGCCACGCGGCCGTAAAAGCTCTCCGTCAGCGCCCGCACGCGCCGGGTCCGGACGACCTTCACCAACCCGGCCGTCTCGAGCACCTTCAGGTGGTGGGACACTGTCCCCTTCGCCAGGCCGATCTGCGCCGCGAGCTCGGTTGTCGTCGCCGCTCGCTCACGCAGGAGCGCGACGATCCGGAGGCGGACGTCGTCGGCGAGCGCGCGCAGTTGCTCGGTCTCCGAGACGATGAGAATGTCATCGGCCTCGTAGTCGGGCACCGGCAGGTTGAGTGAACGGTCGATGGCCGTCGGAACATACGACAACCATCGCTCGTTCGCAAGCACGTAGGCTGCGCGCGTGGATGCCGTGCGCGTAGTCGTCCGGCGGGGCGCTGTCGAGGAGGCGACACATCTCGTCCACGCGGTCGCCGTTCGCGACGGCGCGGTCGTCGAGCAGGCGGGCAATCCAAATCGAGTCGCCTATCTGCGCTCCTCGGCGAAGCCGTTCCAGACCCTGCCGCTCGTTCGGGCCCGCGACGACCTGACGACGGCGGAGATCGCGATCGCCTCCGCCTCGCACCTCGCCTCGCCGGAGCAGCTCGCCGCGGTGCGCAGCCTGCTCGCGAAGGCCCCCGCAACCGAGGACGAGCTCGAGTGCGGGTCCGAACCGACCCCGCTCGAGCACAACTGCTCCGGCAAGCACGCCGGGATGCTCGCCCTCTGCCGAGCGAACGGCTGGGCGAGCGGCGGCTACCGGCTGGCGACGCATCCGGTGCAGCACGCCTGCCTCGCCGAGATCTCTGCCGCCTCGGACGTCTCTCCCGACGAGATCCCGACCGCGGTCGACGGCTGCGGCGTCCTCACCTTCGCGCTGCCGCTCGAGCGGATGGCGCTGATGTTCTCCCGGTTCGAGCAGGTGGACGGCGGCGACCGCGTGGCTGCCGCGATGCGCGCCCATCCCGATCTGATCCGGGGCCCGATGGCGGTCGACTCGCTGGTGATGCGCGAGCGCGAGGGTTGGACGGCGAAAGGTGGGGCCGAGGGGCTGCTCTGCGCCGCGGGGCCGGACGGACTCGGGATTGCGCTCAAGGTCGAGGACGGGAGCATGCGCGCGATGCGTCCGGCGCTGGCCGAGTTCCTGCGCCGGCTCGGCCTCGAGACCGGGGACCTCGGCGTCGAGCCGCTCCAGAACTCGCGCGGCGAGCTTGTCGGCGAGGTGGTGGCCGAGCGGTGAAGACGCGGTTGAAATTCCGCTACCACCGCGGCCGCAATCCGTTGTAGGATCGAATCCTCGATGGTCAAGAGCCGGCTCCCCGCGAACCGGCTCTTTGTTTTGTCCGGCAGCTCCCTTCCCGTCCCCCGCGAGGAAAGCGAGGTCCATGCTTACCGTCGATATCGCCCTTCCAGAGGTTGAAGAGCTCCAGAAGCTCGTCCAGCACGGTCAGGAGAAGGGCTTTCTCACGTACGACGAGATCGTCGCCGGCCTCGAGGAGGTCGAGCTGACGAAAGAGCAGGTCGAGGACTTCTACACCTATCTGATCGACCATTCGATCGAGCTGGTCGAAGGGGAGCAGTACAAGTCGCCGCCGCACGAGCAGCCCGCGCTCGCCGAGGACGAGAAGTCGGCGCCGAAGCTCGATCTCACCGTCGAGCCCTCGCTCGACTCTCTGCGGCTCTACCTTCGTGAGATCGGCAAGGTGTCGCTGCTGACCGCCGACCAGGAGATCTATCTCGCGAAGCGGATCGAACGCGGTGACATGGCCGCGAAGACGCAGATGACCGAGGCGAACCTCCGGCTCGTCGTCTCGATCGCGAAGGGCTACCTCGGCCGGGGACTCTCCTTCCTCGACCTGATTCAGGAAGGGTCGCTGGGGCTGATCCGCGCTGTCGAGAAGTTCGACTACCGCAAGGGCTTCAAGTTCTCCACCTACGCGACCTGGTGGATCCGGCAGGCCGTGACGCGCGCGATCGCGGACAAGGCGCGCACGATCCGGATCCCGGTGCACATGGTCGAGAAGCTGAACAAGGTCGTCCACATCGAGCGCCAGCTCGTGCAGCGGCTCGGGCGAGAGCCGCGGCCGGATGAGATCGCTGAGGAGCTCGAGATCACGACCGACGAGGTGCGCGAGATCCTGCGGATGGCGCAGCTGCCCGTGTCGCTCGAGAAGCCGATCGGCGAGGAGGAAGACAGCTCCCTCGGCGACTTCGTCCCAGACGAGGCGGCCGAGTCGCCCTTCGACACGGCGTCCCTGTCGCTGCGGCGCGAGGACGTCGAGCACGCACTGATGGCGCTGCCGGAGCGCGAGCGCAAGGTGATCGAGCTCCGCTTCGGGCTCTCCGGCGCGCAGCCGTACACACTCGAGGAGGTCGGCCGCGCCTTCGGCGTCACCCGCGAGCGGATCCGTCAGATCGAGAACAACACGCTGAAGAAGCTCGAGGGCCTGCCCGAGGCTCAGGCGCTCAAGAACTGCATGTGAGCTAGCGGCTTTCGTCCCGGCTGAGCGGCGCATCCTCGGCGCGGCTCTCCGGGACGAACAGCTTGCAGTGCGGGCACTTGAAGCCGCGGTGACGCTCGACGCCGCCGGCGATCAGCTCGGCCGAGAAGGGCTTGTGGCAGTGTGGGCAACTGGCCGTCTGAGTGTTGTCCGATCTGGGATCAGCAGCCACGCCTTCACGGTACCGAAAACGATCTGCGCGTAGAGTGCTCGCGATACTCGTGAGTCGATCCAGCGCAAAGGGAGCCCGATATGACCGAGCAGGAGCGCAACGGCCACCTGACCACGCGGCAGGGACACCCTGTCTTCGACAATCAGAACCAGCGCACGGTCGGCGAGCGCGGCCCGGCGACCCTCGAGAACTACCACTTCCTCGAGAAGATCAGCCACTTCGACCGTGAGCGCATCCCCGAGCGCGTCGTTCACGCGCGCGGGTTTGTCGCGCATGGGACATTCGAGGCGTACTGGACGATCGGCGACGAGCCTTCTTCCCGCTATACGCGCGCGAAGCTCCTCCAGGAGAAGGGCAAGCAGACGCCGGTTGTGATCCGCCTCTCGACCGTGATCGGGGGCCGCGACTCCTCCGAGGTGGCGCGCGACCCGCGCGGCTTCGCAGTCAAGTTCAAGACCGAGGACGGGAACTGGGACCTCGTCGGCAACAACCTACCGGTCTTCTTCATCCGCGACGCGATCAAGTTCCCGGATGTGATCCACGCGCTCAAGCCCGATCCGGTCACCTTCCGCCAGGAGCCGAACCGGATCTTCGATTTCATGGGCCTCACGCCAGAATCGATGCACATGCTGACGTGGCTCTTCAGTCCGCGCGGGATCCCGAAGAGCTTCCGCCACATGGACGGCTTCGGCGTCAACACCTACCGAATGGTGAACGCCGCAGGCGAGGGCGTGCTCGTCAAGTACCACTGGAAGACCCAGCAGGGGATCGAGTCGCTGACCCAGGCGCAGGCGAACGAGATCCAGGCGACGGAGCTCGGCAGCGCCTCGAAGGACGCCTACGAGGCGATCGAGCGCGGCGAGTACCCGCAATGGGAGCTGAACGTGCAGATCATCAGCGACGACGAGCATCCGGAGCTCGACTTCGACCCGCTCGACGACACGAAGACCTGGCCGGAGGACGCGTTCCCGCTACGCCCGGTCGGAATGATGACGCTGAACCGGAACGTCTCCAACTTCTTCGCCGAGAACGAGCAGATCGCCTTCGGAACGGGCGTGCTCGTCGACGGGCTCGACTTCTCGGACGACAAGATGCTCGTCGGCCGCACCTTCTCGTACTCCGACACGCAGCGCCATCGCGTCGGCCCGAACTATCTACAGCTGCCGATCAACGCGCCGCTCGCGCGCCCCGCGACAAACCAGCGTGACGGCCAGATGGCGTACTACGTCGACGACGCCGGCACGAACGCGCACGTCAACTACGAGCCGAGCTCGACGGGCGGCCCCACCGAGGCACCGGAGGCCGGGCCGCCGTACGAGCCTGAGATCAGCGGCCGGCTGATGCGCGGCACAATCCTGCGCACGAACGACTACGGCCAGGCTGGCGAGCGCTACCGGACGATGCCCGATTGGGAGCGCGAGGACCTCGTCCTCAACCTGACCGACTTGCTCGGTCAGGTTGAGCGACCGATCCAGGAGCGGATGGTCGAGCAGCTCGCGCGCTGCGACGGCGAGCTCGGCCGAAGCGTCGCCGATGGGATCGGCGTGCCCGCGCCCGAGGGAGCAGCGGCACTGTGAGGTCGCTCGCCTTCGTCGCAGCTCTCGCCGCAGTCTGGTTGGTAGTTCCGGGCGGTGCGACGTCCGCGCCCGCGGCGGCCGGCTGCCCGCCGACGCTCGACGACGGCTCGGGCCCCTTCGGCCGCGGGGCACCGCCTCGGCGCGCCAAGATCGGAACGGGTCACGTCCTCACCGGCACCGTCCTCTCCTCAGTCGACTGCAGCTCGCTGGCCGGAGCCAGGATCCATCTTTGGCAGTCGAACCGGCGCGGCGAGTACGTTCGCGCCGGGAGCGCGACGGTCGTGACCGACCGCTCCGGCCGCTTCCGCTTCGAGGGACCGCGGCCCGTCTCCTACGAGGGCCGCCCACCCCACATCCACCTGCGCGTCGTCGCAGCGGAGCACGAGCTGCTCGTCACTCGCTACGTGCCTCGGGCCGGCGCCAACCGCGGCGTCCTGCGGCTCGTCCTCGTCCCGGCGCGCCTCTAGATTCGCGGCGGCCCGGGCACCGCCCCAGCGGCGCCCGGGCTCGAGCGAGCCGCCTAGCGGCCGCCGTAGTACTCGCCGACGCGGCTGCGGTACTGCTCGTCGTCGGGGAGCATGTCGGAGTCGTACTCCGGCGCATTCTTGATCTCGTCCTTGGTGCGGTTGACGAAAACCGTCTCCTCGTCGAGATCGACACGGTCGACGACCCCTGCCGGAAGCAGGACTTTCTTGCCGAAGATCCAGGCGCCTGTGTCGACGATCAGTTGGCTGCGGCCGGCCTCGCCGGTCGC
Organism: Gaiellaceae bacterium; assembly: GCA_039914895.1. Taxonomy (GTDB): domain Bacteria; phylum Actinomycetota; class Thermoleophilia; order Gaiellales; family Gaiellaceae; genus Gaiellasilicea. The sequence goes on along the minus strand of JBDSOJ010000063.1, from coordinate 5,267 downwards.
CTCGTCGATCTTGCCGATGCCGCCGTCGGTTGCCTCGACCGAGAACCCGACCAGGCTGGCGGCGTCGAGCGACGACTCCGAAAACGTCCAGATGTCGGCCGTGCTCTGGGAACGTTCACTGTCCATGAGTCCTCCTCTGTGGGTTGTAACTCGCATACCCGATTCAGGAGCGATCAATCATCCAGCAGCACGCAGGCGATGGCGCCGAACGCCACGTGGTCGGCGAGCTGCGGCAGCAGCGGCAGCTCGCCGATGCGCGGGAAGCGACGGCCGACGACACCGAGATCGAGCACCGCGATCGCGAGGCCGGCGAGCGCACCGCGCCAGGCGCCCCTGACTTCGGCCCGGTCGAGCGCGATCGTCCAGCCGAGTGAGAGCGCGAGGTGGACGGGCACGGCGGCCGCGAGCAGCCGGCTCGAGCGAGTTTCTCCCGGGAGCAGGATCGTCCCCGCGGCGCAGGCGGCCTCGAGCGGGCGGCGTCCCGTCGCGAGCGCGTGCGCGGTCGACGGGATTCCGCTGAGCGCGGCGGCGTAGGCGGCTGCTCGAAGGAGGCGCAGGACCGAAGGATAGGCTGGTCCGGTGACTGTTCAGGCGCGACGGCAGGAGAGCGCCGAGGAGCGAGTGACACCGCTCGAGCTCTTCTTCGACCTCATCTTCGTCTTCGCGATCACGCAGGTGACGGGCTTCGTCGCGGAGGACCCGACGTGGGCGGGACTGGCGAAAGGCCTGGTCGTGCTCGGCGTCCTCTGGTGGGCCTGGGCAGCCTACGCCTGGCTGACGAACGCGATCAATCCCGAGGAGGGAGTCGTCCGGCTCGTCATGTTCGCGGCAATGGGCGCGATGCTAGTCGCCTCGCTCGCCGTTCCTGACGTCTTCGGCGACGACGCCTTCTTCTTCGCGTGCGCCTACGCGTTCGTCCGGGTTGCGCATCTCGCCCTCTACGCCCTCGCGGGGCGCGGCGACCGCGATCTGCTCGGCGCGATCGCGCGACTCGGCGTCGGCACGTTGATCGGCGTCAGCCTGCTCTTCGTCGCGTCCGCGCTCGACGGCCCGGCCCAGGCCGGCGTCTGGGTGCTCGCGCTCGCGATCGACCTGCTCGGCGCCTATATCGGCGGCGGCAGAGGGTGGCGGCTGGCGGCCGGGCACTTCGCGGAGCGGCACGCGCTGATCGTGATCATCGCGCTCGGCGAATCGATCGTCGCGCTCGGGCTGGGCGCGAGCCATGATCTCGACGCGGGCGTGACCGTGGCGGCGTTGCTCGGGCTCGCGATCGCGGCGGCGATGTGGTGGGCGTACTTCGACGTTGTCGCGATCGTGGCGGAGCGGAAGCTGCACGAGACGACGGGCGACGCCCAGCTCGCGATGGCGCGCGACTCGTACAGCTATCTCCACCTGCCGATGGTCGCCGGGATCGTCCTCTTCGCCGTCGGTGTCAAGAAGACGCTCGGCGACGTCGGCGAGCCGCTGAAGCTCGTGCCGGCGGTCGCCCTCTGCGGCGGAGTCGCGCTCTACCTGGTCGCGCACATCCTCTTCCGCCTGCGCAACGTCGGCTCGCTGAATCGGCAGCGGCTTGTCGTCAGCGCGTGCCTCCTGGCGGTCGTCCCGCTCGGGGTCGAGCTGCCCGCACTCGCCACGCTCGCCGCTGTCGCGGGCCTCGCGGTTGGCCTGATCGCGTACGAGGCGATCCGCTTCGCCGAAGCCCGCCACCGGGTGCGGCACGCGCCGCGGTCCGAGGCGGTTTCCTCGCCGGAGTAGCGAGCGGATGCGCGTCAACAGCTTGTCGCCGTGGCGACCCGCGCGTCCTGGCCGAGATGATCATCGACGCCCGCGCGATCAGTGACGAACACTTCGAGTTGTTGGGCGGGACGCACTCCGACACCTTCATCCGCTTCTCGCGGATCGCCGACGACGATGCTCGGTTGCAGCTGCTGGCCGACTGGTTCCTGCCGGCGGTCGCCGCCTGGCTTCCGACGGTGATCGTTGCGCCGTCGACGGCCGGGGTAGCGCTCGGCGCGACGATCGCCAGGAGACTCGCTGTTCCGTTCGACCTGGCGGAGGTCGTCGAGCGTCTGATCCACGCACACCCGTCGTCGCTCTCGCCCACATTGAGTTGCCGGCGTGGTCGGTCGACGCATGCCCGTTGTGTCAGCAGTAGAGCCGCTGACACGAGCGGTGGAAGTCAACTAACGCCACGGCGGCCGTGGTCTTCTCGCTCGCTCGGTGATCGAGGAGGTGTGTTGATGGCAGCCCCGCCGCCTTACCCGGTTCGGCTCGAGTGCGTGGTGCCAGGGGAGTACGGCGCGTGAAGCACATCCCGTTGGCTTTTCCGGAGTGGCTTGCCGTCACGCAGGACGCGGTAGTGCCCGGGGCGTCGATTCGACCGTGAGTGTGATGCTCGAGCTGCAACCAGACCGAGTCGTGCCCGGCCCCGCACCGCGCGGTCGAGTGCTAGAAGCCGAGCCCGACCCGGCTTTGCTGTATCGGGCGTTCCCAGGAGTAGACGACTTCGGCTAGGCGCGGAGCGCCATCGACGATGTCACGCCAGGCAGCGGCGGCGGCCCAGAGGTCGAGCTGGCCGAGCAAACCTTCGAGCGCCTTATCCGAGTCGGCCTCGAAGACGAAGATCGCCTCGCTCGGCGTCAAGAGCAACTGGTGGCGCATCAGGAGGGAATCGGCGGGGTCGAACGGGGGGCCCTGTCCGGCCAGCTGCCGCGCGTACTCGAGCGTGCCTGCCTTGAGCGGGATGACGACGGTTGCCCGCCGCGGGGCGAGCAGGCGGAGTTCTGAGAGGTGGGTGGACGAACAACTGGAGGACGCCGGCGTGCATCACCGTGCTGGCGTATGAGGTTTTCATAGTCCACGGATGGCTTCGGACCCGCGCTCCGGCGTGAGGGGGCGCTGATCCTGCTGCGGGAAAGCCGCAGAATGTCCTAACGAGCTGGGACAGCGCTCATGCGCCCGAATAGAAGACTGGCCCTGCGGAGTCGAACTCTGTTTGCCTCAGCTCTTACGCCTCGGGCGCCATATGAGGCGTCGGTGGGTTCTGAGCTTCGGCCGGAATTCTGGCAGCAGGGCCAGCACGCACCGCCTCTTAGATTCGCGAAAGCGGGCCACCCCAGAGGACGGCCCGCTTTCGTCGCGTGAGATGCGCGGGGTGCTACGCCACCGGGACTACCGGAGTCCTGGCGGGCTTCCGGTTGCGCTTCCCGAAGGTGACGGTGCGATCCGCGTTCCGGAGGGCACCGCCGATCGCGAGGATCGCGAAGCCGAAGCCCGTGAGCAGCAGGGCGATCCCGACGACGATCCCGAAGATCGCGGTCTGCTCAGCCAGGTAGCTCGTGTTCAGCGCCGTGGAGAGTGAGGTCGCGGTCACCCAGGTCGCCCGGGCCCCGTTTGAGACCGGCTCGCCATCGGGCCCCTTCAACGCGGCTGCGGGGTCGTTCGTGCCTTTGGGAGCACTGTCTGCGGTCGCGAAGCGGCCCATCTGCGCGTACGTCAGTCCGCCGGTCGACTCGAGCGCGTGGATCCGGATGTAGCTCGCGAAGGCGAGTGCCCGGTCACCGGTGTCGATCGGCTTGCCGGCGATGTCCACGGTCGGGAGCGGCACATCGGCCGAGAGGCCCGCCTTGCGTGCGTCGGCGGCAATCAGGGCCGGAGTCATATCGTCGGAGCCGACGATCTGCTCCTGCTTGAGGCTGTCCCGGACGGTGCTTCGCCCGTTGACGCCCAGCACGAGCGCGCCGATCCCGAAGGCAATCAGGGTGATGGCGGCAATGACGCCACCGATCTCGAAGAACTTGCGCATCTCATTCCTTTCGTCGCGGCCTGTGCTTCTTTCGTAATCGGCCTGTGCACCCAGTCTCCGCGGCGCCGACCGAATCGGCATCGGGCCGCACGCTGAATCACGTTGCGGGTTTCCCGCGATGCCCGGCCTCCGCTACTAGGCTCCCGGAGTGACCTCGACCGACAACCGGCTGCGCTCGCTCTTCGCGGCCGGTGTCGCGCTCAGCTCCGAGCTTTCGCTTGTACTCCGACGGCGCGGAGCTGGTCGAGGACGTTGCCCGCTCGAAGAGGCATCTGCTGGAAGAAGTTGTTCCGGTGCTGGAGCGGATCGATCGACCGCTCGTGGTGCGTGAGCGTTGTCAGTGCGCGCGCTGGGCGTCGTCGATCGGGATCAGTAGGGGACGACTTCGTAGCGCTCGGTGCCGTCGCTCCTTGGTTCGACAGCGACCTTCGGATGTTGTTTAGCCGCTATGTCGTCCCGTTCGCGTGCGACCGGCTCATACCGCGACTGTCACCCGCAGGAAGGTTGCTGGGATGGAGGTGGCATCCTTGTTCTGGCTGGCGTTCTGGCCGTTGAAGATGGCCTCCAGCTCGGCCTGCAGTTCGGCCTCGCGGCCGTCGGCTGCTGCAGCCTCGAAGGCGTTCATGGTCGGCCCGTAGTACGTCCTGAACACAGCAAGCAGTTCCGCTGGTGGGCCGGCGAAGTTGAAGAGGTAGGTATCCCTCTCGAACGAGATGCTCTCTTCGGGTACTCCCGCGGCCGCGAAGCGCTCGATCACGTTGGCTTCAACGCCCCAGGTCATGGGGCTGACGAACCCTTCCGGAGGCGGCGGCGAGTAGGAGGAGCTGATCTTCAGGACCTGGGCGACGAGCGTCGGGTCGTTGGGGATCCAGTTGCCCATCACGATCCGGCCGCCGGGCCGCGTCACACGAACGAGCTCCTTGGCTACGTCGAGTGGCCTCGGAGCGAACATCGCGCCGAAGATGCTGACGACGAGGTCGAAGCTGTCGTCCTCGAGCTCGCTCAGATCGGACGCGTCGCCTTCCTGGAACCTGCAGCTGGTGACGCCGAGGCTCTCCGCTCGTGCGTTGCCCGCCTCAACGAGGTTGCTGGCGATGTCGACACCGAGGACGTCCGCGCCGAGCCGCGCCGCTGGAAGCGCCGTTGTCCCATCGCCGCATCCGAGGTCCAGAACCTGGAGCCCATCGGTGACTACCAACGTCCTGACGAGCGCCTCGCCGCTCTCCCGCATGCTCTCCGCAATGCGAGTGAAGTCGCCCTTCTCCCAGAGTGCCTTGTTCGGATTCGCGATCATCGTCCACCCTTCGCCGGTGCAAGTGTCATCTTCCGTGGCCAAGCGTAGCGCTATCAGACCCGACGGCCTAGGCGTGGGTGCCGATGTCGGTCATCGGTCCCGCCGATAGGCGCGGGCCGTCCGGGGCCCAGGCGGTCGCGGCGACCCAGACGCCGCTTGCCGCGGTCA
>JBDSOJ010000204.1:0-3740 GCA_039914895.1 Gaiellaceae bacterium | reverse complement strand
TCGGCGACGGTGACGGCGAGCTCGGCGATCTCTTCGCCGACCGCACGGCCGAGGATCCGATCGAGTCGGCCGACCTCTCGCTCGAGCAGCAGCGTGTGCGCGACGCCCTCGCCGATCTGCCGGAGCGCGAGCGGCTCGTCCTCGAGCTGCGCTTCGGCTTCGTCCAGGGCGAGGAGGGTGCGAGCCTCGAGCAGATCGGCAAGAAGCTCGGCCTAACCCGCGAGCGGATCCGTCAGCTCGAGACCACCGCGCTCGGCCGGCTCGAGGAGAAGCTCCGCACCGAGCCGCTGCCGTCGCGCGACCGGCTCGCCGGCGCGGCTTAGTTTGCGCAGGATGGGCATCCGCAGTAGCGGATGCCCATCGCGCGAAGACCCCTGAAGGGGGCCGCCAGCGGCCCCAGCGCCCCCAGAGACCCCGACTGCAATGCGCCGGTCTGCTCCTGCCCGACGCGTCTGATCAAGCGCTCGTCGCGCTGCTGTTCGTAACCTTCGCGATCGTCCGGTCCGCCAGGATCGAGGCGATCGCGAGGGCGGACGTCGCCGCCGGTGACGGCGCGTTTTGCACATGGAGCACACGCGCCGTCTCCGCGAAGAGGAAGTCGTCGGCGAGGCTCCCATCGGGGAGCAGCGCCTGCGCGCGGATCCCGGCCGGCGCGTCGCGAAGGTCGGCCCGCGTGATCTCCGGCAGGAACCGGCGCACCGCCCGTGCAACGAGACTCGGGACGAGATCGCGTGTCACCTCGACGACGCCGGCGCGCCAGTGCCGGCCCGCGAGGCGCCAGAACGCGGACGAGGCGGCCACGTCCCGCAGGTCGCGCAGATCGACGTCCCGGCGGCGGTACCCCTCCCGCGCCAGCGCGAGGACGGCGTTGGGGCCGACCCAGGCGCCGCCGTCCGGGCGGCGGTTGACGTGGACGCCGAGAAACGGCAGCCGCGGATCCGGGACCGGATAGATCATGCTCCGGCACCGGCTCGCGATCTCGGGCGTAAGCTCGAAGTAGCTGCCGCGGAAGGGGACGATCGTGACGCCGCCCGTGGCGGCACCCGAGGCGCGGGCCAACCGGTCGGACTGGAGCCCCGCGCAGGCAACCGCGACCTGCGCCTGCAATGCGCCCCGGTCGGTGCCGGCGACGAGCTCGCGACCGCGCTCCATGAGTGCCGACACGCGCGTGTCGAGGACGACTGTGCCTCCGAGCCCCTCGAGCGTGCGCTGGAGCGCGGCCGTCACCAGCCGGTAGTCGACCAGACCGCTCTCCGGCACGTGCAGCCCGGCGCGGGCCGAGACCTCCGGCTCGACCTCCCGTAGCTCGGCGCCGCTCAGCAACCGAAGGCCCGTCAGGCCGTTCGCGCGGGCGCGCCGCTCGAGCTCGTCGAGGCGCGGCAGCTCGCTCGCGTCCGTGGCCACGACGAGCTTGCCGGTGAGCGCGCACGGGATCTCGTGCTCGGCGCAGAAGTCGAGCAGCAGCCGGCGACCCTTCGTGCAGAGCTGCGCCTTCAGCGAGCCGGGGGCGTAGTACACGCCGGCGTGCAGGACACAGCTGTTCCGGCCGGTCTGATGGCGCGCGGGCGCAGGCTCCTTCTCGAGCACGACGACGCTCCAGTCGGGTCGGCGCCGCGCCAGCTCGACCGCCGTGGCGAGACCGAGGATCCCCGCGCCGACGACGACTGCGTCGGCGCGGGCGGGGAGGGATGTCGGCGCCGCGGGTCCGTCGGCGGCGCGACCCGAGGTCACAGGCCGGGCAGGCCCAGTCCGCCGAGGCCGCCGGGCAGCATCCCTTGCATCTTCGACTCCATCAGCGCATTCGCGCTCCGGAGCGCCTCGTTCACGGCCGCGAGGATCAGGTCGGACAGCATTTCCGGATCGTCGGGGTCGATCGCCTTCGGATCGATCGTGATCGCGACGATCGCGCCGCCGCCGGTCGCCTTGACGGTCACCATCCCGCCGCCCGAGGACGCCTCGACGACCTCGTTTGCGGCCTCCTCCTGCACCTGCTGCATCTGCGACTGCATCTGCTGGGCCTGCTGCATCAACTTGTTCATATCGAGCTTGCTCATCTGTTCTCCTCGACTTCCTGGGCGTCGAACGTGTCTTTGAACATCGAGATCAGCGCGTCTTCGGTCAGCTGCTCGTCCGAGTCGTCCTCGGGCTCGATCCCCTCGCCGAGCGCGAGCGTGACGCCGAGCCGGCGGCCCGTAACCTCGTAGAGCGCGTCGCGGATGACGGTGACATTCCGCGGCTCCTCCGCCTGGCGGCGATGGAAGTCCGCCGACGCCGGGAACTCGAGCGTCAGCGTCTCGCCGTTGAGCGCTGTCGGATGCGCGTCGGTGAGCAGCGACGCGACGGGAATCGAGCGCGACTGGACGGCCGGCAGGACGGTGCGCTGCCAGGCATCCTGGAGCTGGTCGAGCGCGAGCGGCGGCGCCTCGACCGCCGTCGGCGGTGCGGCCTGCTCGGGAACAGGCTGGGGAGCGACGGGGGTCGGCACCGGCGCGGGTGTCGCCGTGGCCGGGGCGGGCGGCGCCGCGACCGGCGTTCCCGTCAGCCGCTGCTCGAGCTGATCGACGCGGAACGCGAGCGACTCGCGCGAGAGATCGGAGCCGGGGCTCGTCACCTTCACGAGCGCGAGCTCGAGCGGTAGGCGCGGGTCGGCGCCTCGCCGCGAGTCCTCGACGGCGACCGCGAGCAGGTCGCAGAGTCGCAGCACGGTCGGGGTGGCGAGCTGATTCGCCTGCTCGCGCAGCCGCTCGCGCGTCTCGTCGGTGATCGGCAGCGAGTCGGGCACGTGGCCCATGTGCTGCACGAGCAGGAGGTGGCGGAGGTGCTCGAGCAGGTCGGTAACGAGCCGGCCGAGATCCTGGCCCTGCTCTGCGAGCTCCTCGAGGTAGGTGAGCGCGCCCGCGGTGTCGCGGTCGACGATCGCGTCGCAGAGGCGGAAGAGCGCGTCCTCCTCGACCCCGCCGACCAGCTGCAGGACCGACTGGACGTCGATCGCGTTCCCGGTCGCGGAGGCGAGCTGGTCGAGCGTCGAGACGGCGTCGCGGAAGGAGCCGCGGGCGCCGCGCGCGATCAGCGCCAGCGCCGCGTCGGGCACGTCGATCTGCTCCGCGTCGGCGATCCGCCGCAGCACGCGCACGAGCTCGGGCAGCCGTGGGCGCGCGAAGACGAACGTCTGGCAGCGCGAGCGAACCGTCGGCAGCACCTTGGCGAGATCGGTCGTGCAGAAGACGAAGACGAGGTGCGGCGGCGGCTCCTCGATCAGCTTCAGGAGCGCGTTCCACGCGGCGTCCGTGAGCTGATGCGCCTCGTCGAGGATGTAGACCTTGTAGCGCCCCTCGGCCGGCTGGAGGATCACGCGCTCGCGGATCTCGCGGATGTCGTCGATACCGCGCTGCGAGGCGGCGTCCATCTCGACGACGTCGAGCGAGGTGCCGTTCGCGATCGAGACGCAGGCGTGGCAGACCTTGTCCGGCGTCGGCGTCGGTCCGGCCCGGCAGTTGAGCGCCTTGGCGAGGATGCGCGCCATCGAGGTCTTGCCGGTACCACGCGGGCCGGCGAAGAGGTAGGCCTGTCGCAGCTGGCCGAGCTCGATCGCGTTCCGCAGCGTCCGCACGACCGCTTCCTGGCCGACGACGTCGTCGAAGTCCTGCGGCCGGTAGGAGCGATAGAGCGCGGTCACGTTCCGATTCAAGCAGGAATCGCTGCCGTGACGCGACCGCGCTCACCGCTTCGCGTTCAGCGGC
>JBDSOJ010000198.1:0-25236 GCA_039914895.1 Gaiellaceae bacterium | reverse complement strand
ACCAGAAGCAGTTCGACGCCGCCGTCGAGCTCTTGAAGCAGCAGCGGACGGTGATCGGCGAGTACTGGTCGGACTACACGAAGCAGATCGCGGCCTTCACCGGCGGCGAGAGCGTCGTCGGGACGACCTGGCAGGTGATCACGAACGTGCTCGAGGGCGAGAAGGTGCCCGTCGCCGCCGTCCTGCCCAAGGAGGGCTCGACCGGCTGGTCGGACACGTGGATGATCTCGTCGAAGGCCGAGAACCCGAACTGCATGTACCTGTGGATGAACCACATCATCTCGCCGAAGGCGAACGCGGCCGCGACCGAGTACTTCGGCGAGGCCCCGTCCTCCAAGGAAGCGTGCGGGCTGACCGCCAACAAGGATCACTGCACGATCTTCCACGCCGACGACGAGGAGTACTTCGAGCAGATCTACTACTGGAAGACGCCGCAGGCGGACTGCGGCGACGACCGCGGCGAGGTCTGCAAGGACTACTCGGAATGGACTCAAGCCTGGACTGAGATCAAGGGATAGCTCGCGCCCCTGGGCGGCGGCGGCTCCCGCCGGGCGAAGCCCGGCTCCGCCGCCGCCTCGCGCGGCTGGCGGCACGATGCCTTCCGGGGCCGTGCTAGCGCACTGTCCCCTCCGGCCTCGCACCGCCAGCGACGCGCCAGGAGCCCGAGCTGACGGAGCTGATGACGTCAACCGCCGAAACTGAGCCGTCCGGGGGATCCCCCGGACGGCGCCTTTCCTCGTTCCTGCACCGGCACCCGCGGTTGCGGCTCGGCCTCTTGCTGACGCCGCCGCTCTCGTGGCTCCTGCTCGCGTACCTCGGCTCGCTCGTCGTCCTCTTCGTCGCGGCCTTCTGGCGGCTCGACCCGTTCACAGCTCAGGTTGTGCACGACTACGGCTTCCAGAACTTCCGCCAGCTCTGGGAGAGCGACGTCTACCGCACGATCACGGTGCGCACGATCGGGATCGCGGCCGCCGTGACGGTCACGGACATCCTGCTCGCCTTCCCGATCGCGTTCTACATGGCGAAGGTCGCGTCCCGGCGGACGCGGAACCTGCTGGTCGTCGCGATCCTGCTGCCGCTCTGGGCGAGCTACCTGGTCAAGGTCTACGCTTGGCGGATCATCCTCCAGGAGAACGGGATCCTGAACTGGGTGCTCGACCCCTTCGGGCTCTCCGGCCCCGGCTTCGGAAACGTCGCGACCTGGCTCGTCTTCTCGTATCTCTGGCTGCCGTTCATGATCCTGCCCGTATACGCGGGGCTCGAGCGGATCCCGAGCTCGATGCTCGAGGCGTCCGCCGACCTCGGCGGGAGGGGATTGCGGACACTCTGGCGGGTGGTGCTGCCGCTGGCGCTGCCGGCGATCGCGGCCGGCTCGATCTTCACCTTCTCGCTGACGCTCGGCGATTACATCACCCCGCAGCTCGTCTCGAGCACGCAGTTCATCGGCAACGTCGTCTACATCAACGTCGGGGTCGCGAACAACCTCCCGTTCGCGGCCGCGTTCGCGACCGTGCCGGTGGTCGTGATGGTCGTCTACCTGCTGCTGGCGCGGCGCGCCGGGGCGTTCGAGAACCTGTGACGTCGCGGCTGGGCACCTGGGCGCTGCGCGGCCTGACGGGTCTGACGCTCGCGTTCATCTACCTGCCGCTGCTCGTGATCTTCCTCTACGCGTTCAACGACCGGCGCTCGCTGGTGTGGCCGCTCGAGGGGCTGACGACGAAGTGGTTCGGGCGGGCGATCGACAATCCAGGCGTTCGGGACGCGCTCCTCGTCTCGCTGCAAGCGGCGCTGGGCGCGACCGCGATCGCGCTGCTGCTCGGCTCGCTCGTGGCGATGGCGGTGGCGCGGCATCGGTTCTTCGGGCGCGACGCGATCTCGTTCCTCGTGATCCTGCCGATCGCGCTGCCGGGGATCGTCACCGGAATGGCGTTGAACGCGACCTTCCGCAACCTCCCGGAGCCGTTCGGCGTCGACCTGGGGCTGTTCACGATCATGGTCGGGCACGCGACCTTCTGCATCGTGGTCGTCTACAACAACGTGGTCGCGCGGCTGCGGCGGACGCAGACATCGCTGGAGGAGGCGTCGGCCGACCTCGGCGCCGACGCCTGGCAGACGTTCCGTTTCGTCACCTTCCCGCAGCTGAAGACGGCGCTGCTGGCGGGGGGTCTGCTCGCGTTCGCGCTCAGCTTCGACGAGGTGATCGTGACGACCTTCACCGCCGGCCCCGACCAGACGCTGCCGATCTGGATCCTGAACAACCTCTCGCGGCCGAACCAGCTCCCGATCGTCAACGTCGTCGCCGTCTTCGTGATCCTGCTCTCGATGATCCCCGTCTACTTCGCGTCGAAGCTCTCGAGCGAGAGTTCTATTCCCGGCGCAAGATGAGCATCCGCAGGAGCGCATGCTCATCGCGCGAAGACCCCTGAAGGGGCTCTAAGGGGATCTGCGTCTTACCCGCGCACGGCAGCCGCAGGGAGCTCGACGACGAAGGTCGAGCCCTCGCCGAGCTTCGACTCGACCCAGATCTTCCCGTCCATCCGCCGAACGAGCTCGCGGCAGATGTAGAGGCCGAGCCCCGTGCCGCCGATCCCGCGCGTCATGTCCGGGTCAAGTCGGTAGAACTTCTCGAAGATGCGACGGTGCTCGGAGGCCGGGATGCCGAGCCCTGTGTCGGCGACCGAGAAGCGGATCGTGCCGTCACCGTTCACGACCGAGACCGCCACCGGACCGCCCTGGGGCGAGTACTTGATCGCGTTGTCGACGAGGTTGACGAGCACCTGGTGCAACTGGCCGGGGTCGGCGACGACGTTCCGAGTCTTCTTCTGCACCTCGAGCTGAAGCTCGACGTTCTCGGGAAGGTGCGTCCGTGCCGCCTCGACGACCGAGGTGGCGAGCTGGACGGGGTCGCAGTGCTCGACCGAAACGGGCAGCTGATCGGCGTCGAGCCTGCCGGCGACGAGCAGGTCGTTAACGATCGCGCCGAGCCGATCGGACTCGGAGGCGATCACGCCGAGCAGCTGATCGTGGACCTCTGGATCGAGCTCGATGTCGGTGCGACGGATCGTCTGCGCGGAGCCGTAGATCGCGGCCAGCGGCGTGCGCAGCTCGTGTGAGACCGTCGCGACGAAGTCGGCCTTCATCTCCTCCAGCGCCTTCTCCTCGGTCAGGTCGCGGAAGGCATAAACGACACCCTCCTCGAACCCCACCCCGGAGCCCGAGATCCAGAGCTCGCGATCGCCGAACTCGACCGGGACGGTTTCGGCCCGCACCGGCTCGCCCGGCCTGCTCGCAACGGGGATCAGCGAAGAGAGCTCCTGCCAGCGATCGACCACGTCCTCGATCCTCCGGCCGAGCACGTCCGCCTCGGACCTGCCCGTGATCGTCACCGCGGCGGCGTTCCAGAGCCGGATCATCCCTTCACGGTCGACCAGGACGACGCCGTCGCCGACAGCCTCGAGCGCCCGTGCGGCGCGTCCCCGGCGCTCCGACTCCTCGTAGAGCCGCGCGTTGTCGATTGCCGAGGAAGCGTGGCGGGCGAGCTCGACCGCGAGCGCCAGATCGTCCGGACCGTACGCGCGACCCGATTCCGCGGTCACGAGGCTGATCGACCCGAACACCTCGCCTCGCGCGATCAACGGGACGGTGACATACGACTGCGGCGCGAGCGCTCGCGCGATCTCGAGCTGGCTCTCGTCGAAGGCGAAGGCGGCGAGCACGTCGTCGTCCATCACGGTAACGAGCACGGGTTCCTGTGAATGGATCGCCTCAGCGCCTGCCGCGTCCCTTGCCATCAGCATCGGCGCCTGCAGATCTCGGGCGAGTGTCACCTTGAGCGGATCGACATGCTCGAGGGCCAGTCGCTCGAGTCTGCCGTCGACGAAGATGTCGACCGTGCACCAGTCGGCAACCCGCGGTACGGCGAGCCGCGCCACGTCGGCCAGCGTCTGCTCGTAGTCGAGCGAGCTCCCGAGCACCCAGCCGGCTTCGGCAAGGAAGCTCTGCCGCTGCTCGGCGAGCTTGCGTTCCTCGATGTCGGTGTTGGTGCCGAACCACCGGACGATCTCGCCGTCGGGGCCGCGCATCGCGACCGCCCGCGCGAGGTGCCAGCGGTAGGCGCCGTCCGACGCTCGGCGGAGCCGGAACTCGACCTCGTACGGCTCTCCTGTTCGCAGCGAGGTCGTCCAGCGGTCGACCGTCGTCGGCAGGTCGCGCTCGTCGACGACCTCGCTCCACCCCCAGCCGATCATCTCGTCGAAGGCTCGGCCGAAGTACTCGAGAACGCGTTCGTTGACGTAGTCGAGAGCGCCGTCCGGGAGCGCCGTCCACACGTGCTGAGGGATCGAGTCGCCGAGGAAGCGGTAGCGTTCCTCGCCCTCGCGCTCCGCCGCGGCCAGCTCCTGCCCGGCGAGGAGCGCGTCGAGACGTCTGAGTTCGGCTGACTTCTGCCAGAGCTCGATGAAGACCGCGACCTTCGCCAGCAGGATCTGAGGGTCGAACGGCTTCATCAGGTAGTCGACGGCACCGGCGCTGTAGCCGCGGAAGATGTGCTCGGCGTCCTTCGAGATCGCGGTCAGGAAGAGGATCGGGACGTGTCGCGTCCGCTCGCGCCGCTTGATCAGCTCCGCCGTCTGGAAGCCGTCCAGGCCGGGCATCTGGACGTCCATCAGGATCGCCGCGAACTCCTCGCTCAGCAGCCGCCGCAGCGCCTCCTCGCCGGATGCCGCCCGGACGAGGTCTGCATCGAGCGGCTCCAGGATCGCCTCGAGCGCGACCAGGTTCTCCGGCCGGTCATCGACCAGCAGGAGCTTGGCCTTCTCGATCACGGGCAGCACAGCCCTGAGAGGAACGGCCCGATCTCATCGAGCGGCAACACCGCGGCGGCCGGGGACGCCGCCAGTGCCGCTGCGGGCATCTCGCTTCGCGCCGCCGTGCGCGGGTCCTGGACGATCGAGACGCCGCCGTTCCGCTTGATCGCGGCAAGCCCGGCCGCCCCGTCCTCGTTCGCGCCCGTGAGCACGATCCCGATCGCTCGGTCGCGGTAGGCCGCGGCGACGGACTCGAAGAGGACGTCGATCGACGGCCGCGCGAACTGAACGCGGGCGTCGAGCGAGAAGGCGAAGTGGCCGTCCTCGACGAGAAGGTGGTAGTCGGCGGGCGCCACGTAGACGCGGCCCTGCTCGATCGGCTCCTTGTCTCCGGGCTCCGAGACGGGCCGGCCGATGTGCCGCTGCAACAGCGACGCGAGCACGCCGCGGCCGGACTCGGGCGTGCGGTGCTGCGCGACGACGATCGCCTGGTCGAGCTGCTGCGGAATCCCCTCGAGCAACGTTCCCACTGCCTCCAACCCTCCCCAGGATGCCCCGATGGCGATCACGTCGTAATTCATCTGACCTTCTTGTACAGCCGTTCCTCGGCGTCGAGCTCGTCGAAGCAGCTCTCGTACGGGGAGAAGCGGATCGTCTCCTTCTGCCCGAGCGCAAGGACTCCGAACATCGCGAGGCTGTCGTAGAAGAGCCCGTGGACGTGTTCCTGCAACGGCTGCGCGAAGTAGATCATCACGTTGCGGCAGGTGATCACGTTGAACTCGTTGAACATGGCGTCCGAGACGAGGTTGTGCTGCGCGAAGACGACGCTGTCGATCAGCTGGCGTCCGAACTGCGCGCCGTCGTAGCGCGCGACGTAGTACTCCGAGAACGGGCGTGTGCCGCCCGCCCGGATGTAGTTCTGTGTGTACTCCTGCATCTTGTCGAGCGGGAAGACGCCGAGTCGCGCCCGCTCGATCACCGCCTCGTTGATGTCGGTGGCGTAGATGCGCACCCGGTCGGAGAGACCCGCCTCCTCGAGCAGGATCGCGAGCGAGTAGACCTCCTCGCCGGTCGAGCACCCCGCGACCCAGAGCCGTGCGAACGGGTACGTGCGCAACACCGGCACCACGTTCGTGCGGAAGGAGAGGAAGAAGGTCGGATCGCGGAACATCGCGGTGACGTTCACGGAGAGATCGAGCAGCAGCCGCTCCATCACCGCCGGATCGCGGAGGAGCAGGTTCTGCAGCGCCGAGATCGTCTCCACCTGCTCGCCGTCCATCCGCCGGCGCACGCGCCGACGCAGCGAGGCCGGCGCGTACTGGCGGAAATCGAATCCGTAGCGGCGATGGATCCCTTCCAGCAGGAGCTCGAGCTCGATCTGCTCGAGCTCGAGCTCCTCGCCTCTGTCGAGATGATCCATCTACTGGTAGAGCCACACGCGCAGCAACGAGAGCAGCTGGTCGGTGTCGACCGGCTTGGCGATGTAGTCGGACGCGCCCGCCGCGATCGAGCGCTCCCGGTCGCCCTTCATCGCCTTGGCGGTAAGCGCGATGATCGGCAGCTTCTCGAACTGGGGCAGCTCTCGGATCGCTTGCGTCGTCTCGTAGCCGTCCAGCTCCGGCATCATCACGTCCATCAGGACGAGGTCGACCTCGGGGTTCTTCGTCAGGCAGTCGATCCCCTCGCGCCCGTTCTCGGCGAAGATGACGTCCATCCCGTTCGCCTCGAGCGCACTCGTGAGCGCGAAGACGTTGCGGACGTCGTCGTCGACGATCAGCACCTTCTTGCCGAGGAAGAGCGCGTCGGCGTTGTGCAGCTGCGCGAGCATCCTCCGCTTCGAGTCGGGCAGCTTCGACTCGACCCGGTGCAGGAAGAGCGACGTCTCGTCGAGCAGGCGCTCGGGCGAGCGGGCGTCTTTGACGACGATCGTCTCGGCATAGCGCTTCAGCTTCGTCTCCTCGCGGCGCGTCAGCTCCTTGCCCGTGTAGACGATCACCGGCAGCGCACGCGAGTGCTCGGTCGTCTTGACCTTCTCGAGCAGGTCGAAGCCGGTCATCTTCGGCAGTTTCAGGTCGAGCACCATGCAGTCGAACTCGGCTTCCGAGTCGAGCGCGGCAAGTGCCTCCTCCGAGGAGCCGACGGCGACGATCTCGACGTCACCGTCACCGCCGACGAGCTCGATGATCGCCTTGCGCTGCGTCTCGTCGTCGTCGACGACGAGCAGCCGGCGGACGTCGCGGGCGATGAACGACTCGATCCCGCCGAAGACGCCTTCGAGCGCTTCCAGCGACGCGGGCTTTTGTACGAACTCCGCTGCGCCGGCCATCAGCGCCGGCTGCATCTCCTCGACGCCCGAGACGATGTGCACGGGGATGTGGCGCGTCGAGGGGTGCCGCTTCAGCCGGTCGAGCACCGTCCAGCCGTCGAGCACCGGCAGGCTCATGTCGAGCACGATCGCGTCTGGCCGGAACTCGCGCGCAAGCGCGAGGCCGGTGTCGCCGCGGAGCGCGACGAGCCCCTTGAAACCGCGTTCGCGTGCGATCCCGAGCTCGGTGCGCGCGAAGTCCGCGTCGTCCTCGACGATCAGCACGACCCGGTCGCCCTCCTCGATCGAGTCGCGGTCGTCGGCGACCTCGCTCGCCACGAGCAACATCGGATCAAGCTTCGGCTCGTCCCCGTTCTGGCTCCTGGGCGAGGCCAGGGCGGCCGTCGCGGGAGGGCGCCCGGCCGAGACGGCGTCGAGCAGCGCCGCGGGCGTCGCCGCCGGCGACGTCTCGACGTGGCGGTCGGGTAGGAAGAGCGTGAACGTGCTGCCCTCGCCGGGCGTCGACTCGACGTGGATCTCGCCGCCGAGCAGGCGCGCGATCTCGCGGCTGATCGAGAGGCCGAGCCCGGTGCCGCCGAAGCGACGGCTCGTCGTCCCGTCCGCCTGCTGGAATGCCTCGAAGATCAGCCGCAGCTTCTCCTGCGGGATGCCGACGCCCGTGTCGATGACCGAGAAGCCGAGCACACGCTCCGCGCGCGCGAGTATGTCGCCGGCGAACTGCCGACCTGCCGGCGCCTGAGCGACCTTGAGGACGACGCCGCCTGTCTCGGTGAACTTGAACGCGTTCGAGAGCAGGTTCTTCAGCACCTGCTGCAGCCGCTGCCGGTCGGTGACGATCGTCGGCACCGCGTTCTCGGCGAAGTCGAGCTCGAACGAGAGGCCCTTCTCCTCGGCGACGGGCAGGAATGACCGCTCCAGCGCGGCCAGCTCCTCGGCGATCAAGACGTCGCCGACGTTCAAGTCCATCTTCCCGGCCTCGACCTTCGAGAGGTCGAGGATGTCGTTGATCAGGCCGAGCAGCTCCGAGCCGGCGTTGTAGATCGTCGTCGCGAACTCGATTTGCTTGTCGGTCAGGTTGCCGTCGGGGTTGTCTCCGAGCAGCTTCGCCAGGATCAGCAGCGAGTTCAGCGGCGTCCGCAGCTCGTGCGACATGTTCGCCAGGAACTCGGATTTGTACTTCGAAGAGAGCGCCAGCTGCTCCGCCTTCTCCTCGAGCGCCTTTCGCGCCTCCTCGATCTCGGCGTTCTTGATCTCGATCCGGCGGTTCTGCTCCTCGAGCTGCTGCGAGCGTTCCTCGAGCTCCTCGTTCGTCTGCTGCAGCTCCTCCTGTTGGGTCTGGAGCAGCTCCTCGGAAGCGCGGAGCGTCGATGTCTGCGCCTCCAGCTCCGCGTTCGAGCCTTTCAGCTCGTCCTGCTGCGCTTGCAGCTCCTCGGACTGGCTCTGCAGGTCCTGCGTCAGCTGCTGCGACTGGAGCAGCAGCTCCTCGGTGCGCATGTTCGCGAGGATCGTGTTCATGACGACGCCGATCGACTCGGAGAGCTGGTCGAGGAACGTCTTCTGGATCTCGGTGAATGCCGAGAACGACGCGAGCTCGATCACCGCCATCACGTTCTCCTCGAACAGGACGGGGAGGACGATGATGCTCGTCGGCGCCGACTCGCCGAGGCCGGAGGCGATCTTGATGTAGTCCTCGGGCGCCTGCGTGATCACGATCGCCTTCTTCTCGAGCGCCGCCTGGCCGACGAGCGCCTCGCCGACCCGGAACCGGTTCGAGATCGACTTCCGCTCCTTGTAGCCGTAGGTGGCGACCAGGGCCAGCTCGTTGCCCTCGTCCTCGCCGGTCTCCTCCGCGACGTAGAAGGCGCCGTGGTGGGCGGCGACGAGCGGCGTCACCTCGCTCATCAGCAGGCGCGCGACCGTCTTCTGGTCGCGCTGGCCCTGCAGCATCCCGGAGAAGCGGGCGAGGTTCGAGTTGAGCCAGTCCTGCGCCGCGTTGCGGTCGGTCGTCTCGCGGAGGTTGCCGATCATCTCGTTGATGTTGTCCTTGAGGTCGGAGACCTCGCCGGCGGCCTCGACGGTGATCGAGCGGGTGAGGTCGCCCTGGGTGACCGCCGTCGACACATCCGCGATCGCGCGCAGCTGCGTCGTCAGCGTCTCGGCGAGCTGGTTGACGTTGTCGGTCAGGCCCTTCCACACGCCCGAGACGCCCTCGACCTGCGCCTGGACGCCGAGCTTGCCCTCGCCGCCCACCTCCTGCGCGACGCGGGTGACCTCGGCGGCGAACGTCGAGAGCTGATCGACCATCGTGTTGATCGTGCCGGCGAGCTGGCCGACCTCGCCCTTCGCCTCGACGGTGATCTTCTGCGAGAGGTCGCCCCTCGCGACCGCGGTCGTGACGGCGGCGATGTTGCGCACCTGACTCGTCAGGTTGCCCGCGAGCAGGTTGACGTTCTTCGTCAGGTCCTGCCAGGTGCCGGAGACGCCCTCGACCTCGGCCTGGACGCCGAGTGTGCCCTCAGTGCCGACCTCGCGCGCGACGCGGGTGACCTCGGCGGCAAAGGCGGAGAGCTGGTCGACCATCGTGTTGATCGTGTCCTTGAGCTCGAGCACCTCGCCCTTGACGTCCACGGTCACCTTCTTTGAGAGGTCGCCGTTCGCGACCGCGGTCGTGACGGTGGCGATGTTGCGCACCTGCTCGGTCAGCGAGGAGGCCATCACGTTGACGTTGTCGGTCAGGTCGCGCCAGGTGCCGGAGACGCCCTTCACCTGCGCCTGGCCGCCGAGGCGGCCCTCGGTGCCGACCTCGCGGGCGACGCGCGTGACCTCGGCGGCGAAGCTCGAGAGCTGGTCGACCATCGTGTTGATCGTCGACGCGAGCTGGGCGACCTCGCCCTTCGCCTCGACGGCGATCTTCTGCGAGAGGTCGCCCTTCGCGACCGCGGTGGTGACGTCGGCGATCGCACGTACCTGTCCTGTGAGGTTGTTCGCGAGCTGGTTGACGTTGTCGGTCAGGTCCTTCCAGGTGCCGGAGACGCCGATCACCTCGGCCTGGCCGCCGAGCTTGCCGTCGGTGCCGACCTCCTTGGCGACGCGCGTCACCTCGGCGGCGAAGCTCGAGAGCTGGTCGACCATCGTGTTGATCGTCGACTTCAGCTCGGCAATCTCACCCTTCACGTCCACGGTCACCTTCTTCGAGAGGTCGCCGTTCGCGACCGCCGTCGTCACCTCGGCGATGTTGCGCACCTGGGCGGTGAGCGAGCTCGCCATCGTGTTCACGTTATGGGTCAGGTCGCGCCAGACGCCGGAGACGTCTTCGACCTCGGCCTCGACGCCGAGCTTGCCCTCGGTGCCGACGTCGCGGGCGACGCGCGTCACCTCCGCCGCAAACGACGAGAGCTGGTCGACCATCGTGTTGATCGTCCCCTTCAGCTCCGCGATCTCGCCCTTGGCGTCGACCGTGATCTTCTGCGAGAGGTCGCCCCGCGCGACCGCGGTGGTGACGTCGGCGATCGCTCGCACCTGCCCGGTGAGGTTGTTCGCGAGCACGTTGACGTTGTCGGTCAGCCCGCGCCAGGTGCCGGAGACGCCCTCGACCGTGGCCTGGCCGCCGAGGATGCCCTCGGTGCCGACCTCGCGCGCGACGCGCGTCACCTCGGCGGCGAACGAGGAAAGCTGGTCGACCATCGTGTTGATCGTCGACGTGAGCTCCGCGATCTCGCCCTTTGTCTCGATCGTGATCTTCTGCGTCAGGTCACCCTTCGCGACGGCGGTCGTCACCTCAGCGATCGAGCGCACCTGGGCGGTCAGGTTGTGGGCCATCAGGTTCACGTTCTCGGTCAGTCCGCGCCACGTCCCGGAAACACCTTCGACCGTGGCCTGGCCGCCGAGCTTGCCCTCGGTGCCGACCTCACGGGCGACGCGGGTGACCTCGGCGGCGAAGCTCGAGAGCTGATCGACCATCGTGTTGATCGTGCTCTTGAGCTGGAGCACCTCGCCGCGCGCATCGACGGTGATCTTCTTCGAGAGGTCGCCCTGCGCGACGGCGGTCGTCACCTCGGCGATGTTCCGCACCTGGTCGGTGAGGTTGTCGGCGAGCGTGTTCACGTTCTCGGTCAAGCCCTTCCAGACGCCGGAGACGCCCTCGACCTGGGCCTGGCCGCCGAGCTTGCCGTCGGTGCCGACCTCCTTGGCGACGCGGGTCACCTCCGCCGAGAACGAGCGCAGGTTGTCGACCATCGTGTTGATCGTGTCCTTGAGCTCGAGCACCTCGCCGCGGACGTCAACGGTGATCTTGCGTGAGAGGTCGCCGTCGGCGACTGCGGTCGTGACGGCGGCGATGTTGCGCACCTGTGAGGTGAGGTTGCCGGCGAGCGTGTTCACGCTCTCGGTCAGGTTCTTCCAGACGCCCGAGACACCCTTCACCTGGGCCTGGCCGCCGAGGTTCCCCTCGGTGCCGACCTCGCGCGCGACGCGCGTGACCTCCTCCGCGAACGAGGAGAGCTGGTCGACCATCGTGTTGACGGTGTTCTTCAGCTCGAGCACCTCACCGTTGACGTCCACGGTCACCTTGCGCGAGAGGTCGCCGTTGGCGACGGCGGTCGTCACGTCGGCGATGTTCCGCACCTGGCCGGTCAGGTTCGACGCCATCTGGTTGACCGAGTCGGTCAGGTCGTTCCAGGTGCCGGAGACGCCCTTCACCTTGGCCTGGCCGCCCAGCTTGCCCTCGGTGCCGACCTCGCGCGCGACGCGCGTGACCTCGGCGGCGAAGCTCGAGAGCTGTTGAACCATGGCGTTGACGGTCGTCCCGATCCGGCGGAACTCGCCGCGCACCGGCTGGCCGTCGATCTCGAGCTGGATCCGCTGCGTCAGGTCGCCGTCCGCGACCGCGTCGATCACGCGCGCGACCTCGATCGTCGGCCGCGCCAGGTTGTCGATCAGCTCGTTGACCGCTCCGACCTGCTCCGCCCACGAGCCGGGCGCCCCCGCGACGCCGGCCCGCTCGTTGATCCGGCCGTCGCGACCCACGAACTTGCTGACCCGCACCAGCTCCTTCGTCACCTGCTGGTTGCGCTCGACGAGCGTGTTGAACGCCGTCGCCACGTCGGCGAACGACCCTTCGGCCCGCAGTCGGACCGAGAAGTCACCGTCTCGGGCGGCTTCGAGAGCGGCGGTCAGCTTCGCGAGCTGCGGCCCCGTCAGGGCACCGGCGCCGTCCTGGTGACCGGAGCGGGCAGTCGTCTTGCGAGCGGGCTTCGCGCGGCGCTCACCGCGGGTGGGCACTGGGGGCACAGGTGACTCCTTTTCGTTCAGCGGGGTTCGGCGCGTCTATGCCCATTCGCGGGCGATGTTGAACGACCTTTCGGCAGGTGCTAGGGACGGCTACGCCCGGTCGAGCGCCTGCTCGAGGTCGGCCCAGAGCTCGGCGGCGGGCTCGAGGCCGACCGACAGCCGCAGCAGTCCCTCCGGGACGCGCGCCCCTTCCCAGCGGTGGCGCGACTCCATCGTCGAGGTGACGCCGCCGAGACTCGTCGCGTTCACGATCAGCCTCGTCGCCGTCTCCACCCGCCTCGCCGCGGCGCCGTCGGCGGCGTCGAAGGAGAGAAGCGCTCCGAAGCCGGGATAGCGGACGTTCTGCGCCTTCGGGTGCCGTTCCAGGCGGCCGGCCAGCTCGGCGGCGGTCTCGCTCTGCCGGCGCACGCGCACCTCGAGCGTCTGCAGACCGCGCAGCAGCAGCCAGGCCGGATCGGGCGCCGCCACGATCCCGGAGCGGGTGCGGAACTCGAGCAGCCGGGCCGCGTGCTCGGCGCTCCTCGCGACGACCGCGCCGAGCAGGACGTCGTGGTGGCCGCCGAGATACTTCGTCGCCGAGTGGACGACGAGGTCGCAGCCGCGCTCGAGCGGACGGAGGTGCACGGGCGTCGCGGCCGTCGCATCGCAGACGACGAGTCCGGGGTGCGCGGCGGCGGCATCGAAGTCGGGCATCGTCAGCAGCGGGTTCGATGGCGCCTCGATCCAGACGAGGTCGGCGCCGGGCGGCGGGGGTCCGGTCTGGTCGAAGAGGACGTGTCGCAGACCCCAACGCTCGAGCTCCGTGAAGAGGACGCCGGTGCCGTAGTAGGCGTCCTCGGCCAACGCGATCGTCCTGCCGGGCTCGAGGAGCGCCAGCACGAGCGCCGTCGTCGCGCCCATCCCGGATGAGAAGAGGAGCGCCTCGCCGCCCTCGAGCTCGCCGAGCGCCCGCTCCGCCGCGACCCCGACCGGGTGCGCGTTTCGCGCGTAGTGGAAGGGCCCGGTCTCCCCGTCGACGTAGGGCCAGACGGTCGAGCGGTCGAGCGGCGGCTCCATGCCGCGAATCTACCGGCGCGACGGAGGGCTTGTGTTGAATCAACACAAAGTTCTCGTGCGGTTAGGCTGCCGCGATGGCCGAGACCCACGACACGACCGCCGCCAAGCTCGCCTGGCTGCAGGAGCACTCCGAGCGGGCCGCGCACGCGGGCAACGAGAAGGCGATCGCGCGGCAGCGGGAGCGGGGCAAGCTGCTCGCGCGGGAGCGGGTCGAGAAGCTGCTCGACCCGGGCTCGTTCGTGGAGCTCGACCGCTACGTCCGCCACCGCAACCCCGACTTCGACTCGATGGCGAACCGCCCTTACGGCGACGCCGTCGTCACCGGCTACGGCGAGATCTTCGGCCGCAAGGTCTTCGTCTTCTCGCAGGACTTCACCGTCTTCGGCGGCTCGCTCTCCGAGGTCTTCGCCGAGAAGATCTGCAAGGTGATGGACATGGCCCTGAAGTACGGGTGCCCCGTGATCGGGATCAACGACTCGGGCGGCGCGCGGATCCAGGAGGGGGTCGTCTCGCTCGCGGGCTACGCGGAGATCTTCTGGCGCAACGTGCAGGCCTCGGGCGTGATCCCGCAGATCTCGCTCGTGCTCGGACCGACCGCCGGCGGCGCCGTCTACTCACCGGCGATCACGGACTTCGTGCTGATGGCCGAGTCGAGCTCGTACATGTTCATCACCGGCCCCGACGTCGTCAAGACGGTCACCGGGGAGGAGGTCTCGTTCGAGGAGCTTGGCGGCGCGGAGACGCACGCGGCCAAGTCGGGCGTCGCGCACTTGACGGCGGCGAACGAGGAGGCGGTGCTCGAGGACGCGCGCTACCTGCTCTCGTTCCTGCCGCAGAACAACCTCGAGCGACCGGCCCACACCGCGCCGACCGACCCGGTCGACCGGGAATCACCCGAGCTGGACACGTTCATTCCGGACGAGGCGACGAAGCCGTACGACATGAAGCAGGTGATCGCGAAGGTGGTCGACGACGGCGAGTTCTTGGAGGTGCAGCCGCGCTTCGCCGCCAACATCGTCTGCGGTTTCGCGCGGCTCGGCGGCCATCCGGTCGGAGTCGTCGGCAACCAGCCGGCCGCGCTCGCGGGCGTGCTCGACATCGACGCGTCCGTGAAGGCGGCCCGCTTCGTCCGCACCTGCGACGCTTTCAACGTGCCGCTCCTCACGTTCGTCGACGTGCCGGGTTTCCTGCCGGGGACCGAGCAGGAGTGGGGCGGGATCATCCGCCACGGCGCGAAGCTCCTCTACGCGTTCGCCGAGGCGACCGTGCCGAAGCTGACCGTGATCACCCGCAAGGCGTACGGCGGGGCGTACGACGTGATGAGCTCGAAGCACATCCGCGCCGACTTCAACGTCGCCTGGCCGACCGCCGAGGTCGCCGTGATGGGGCCGGAGGGCGCCGTCAACATCATCTTTCGCTCCGAGCTCGAGGACGCGAACGACCCCGAGGCGCGTCGCGCCGAGCTGATCGCCGACTACAAGGAGCGCTTCGCGAACCCCTACCATGCCGCCGAGCGCGGCTACGTGGACGAGGTGATCGAGCCGAGGCTGACACGACCGATCCTGATCTCGGCGCTCGAGGTGGCGAAGACGAAGCGCGAGCCGCGGCCGAAGCGCAAGCACGGCAACATCCCGCTCTGAGCCGCTCGGCCGGGCGGCTCCCGCCGGGCGGAGCCCGGCTCCGCCGCCCTGACACCGCTCCCGGCCCGCGGCTCTCCGGGTCTGGCCATCCGGCCTATCCCCTCCGGCCGCGAACCGCGAGCGGCGTCCCGAGCAACTCAGAGCCTCGGCTCTCAGCAGCTCGGCCGGGCGGCTCCCGCCGGGCGGAGCCCGGCTCCGCCGCCCTGACACCGCTCGCGGCCCGCGGCTCTCCGGGTTTGGCGAGCGGCGCCCCGAGCGACTCAGAGCCTCGGCTCTAGACGAACGCGTACTCGACCGAGTCGCGGACGCGCTCGTAGCCGATGTCGGTGTAGATCTTGTTCGACGTCGGGTTAGCGAGGTCGGTGTAGAGGAAGCAGAAGCGTCGCCCGGCGGCGAGTTGCTCGGCCGAGACGTGGGCGGTCAGCGCGCTCGCGTACCCCCGTCCTCGCAGCTCGGGCGGCGTGTAGACCGGGCCGATCCGGATTCCCGTCGGCGTCGGGCTGCCGAAGCCGACGGCGGAGACCGGCCTGCCCTCGTCCTCCCAGAGTGCGATCCCGCCCGCCGGCTCAGAAAGCTTGTAGTCGACACTCCGTGCGATCCGCTCCACGTCCGGCTGCTCCTCTCCGAGCGCCTCGACCGCGAACGCGCGCCACCAGTCGAGGAGGATCGGCCGGTCGGGGCGCGAGGCGGCGCGGGGGTGGCCGGCGGCCGGCTGCGGCGGTCTGACCGTCCGGAGTGCGTAGATCCCCTGGCGGAAGCGAGGCTCCCCCGGTACGCCCCGCGCGGCGACGAAAGAGTCGACTTCCGGTAGGGCACCGACGACACCGGGCAGCTCCTCGTCGATTGAGCCGGCGAGCATCGCGACCGCGTCGTCGGAGCCGCGTGCGAGGACGAGGTTGAACGGACGCGTGCGCATGGCGGCACCGACCGCGCTCCCTGCGTCCTCGACTAGCCAGAGCCCGAAGTCCGGATAGACGTCCGGTTGGTCGCGGAGCGTCCCGGCAAGCCCAAGGATCAGGTTGTGTCGCGCCTCGTCGGCGAGCAGCAGCGGCCCGGCGCGCTCGAGGAAATCGACCGGGTCGGTCAGCTTAACGGCCTCCACCGGGTCATTGTGCTGCTTTCCGGGGCTCAAACCCGGACGACGAACCAGCCGTCGACGTCGTCGCACAGCACCTGCCGGGGCGCTTCGTGCGCGTAGGTGTAGACGGGCCGACGGTTATGGGTCACCTGCAGCTTGCCGTCCGGACGCCGGATGACGCCGAACGTGCCCCGGATCCCGGCGAGGCGAGTGGGGACCGCGGCCCGGGAGCGGACGACGAGCGGCGGCCAGGCTCTGGCGCAGGCGCCGGTGCAATGAACCTTGAAATCGCGCTCGACGTTCCAGAAGTAGAGCGCACGGTGTCCGCGCGTGGCGAGGATGTTCCCGAAGCCGGATGCCTTCTGCTTGAGCACCGGGGCGGGCGTCGCGGCTGCAGTGCTCATTGCGGCAGGCGCTGCCACGGCGAGTAGTGTTGCGCCGGCGAGCGCGGTGAGTGCGAGTCGGAGCCAGGTGCGCATGATCATTCCTCCTGCATCGTGTCGGTTGCTGCGTTCTCCGTATTCAACGCTGCCGGGGGCGGCTGAGCGGGGCGGCGAGCGTGGATTAAGGAATCGTTCCGATTTGGCGGCGCAGACATCGGAGGCTATTGTCTAGGCAATGCCTAGGCAAACGTTCACGGCCGCCGAGGCGGCCCGCGCGCTCGGGATCAGCGTCGACACGCTCCGGCGCTGGGATCGCGACGGCAAGATCGTCGTCGAGCGCGATCCCGCCAACCGGCGCGTCGTCCGCGCCGCTGAGGTCGAGCGCCTACGCGGACCGCACGGGGACGAGACGCTTTCCGCACGCAACCGCTTCCGTGGTGTCGTTCGCTCGGTCGAGCTGGACGGCCTGCTCGCCAGGGTCGAGATCGACGTCACCGAGCCCTCGCGCGTGGTCGCGATCGTCACCCGCGAGTCGGCGGACGAGCTCGGCCTGGTGGTCGGGATGAGCGCCGCCGGCGTCGTCAAGTCGACCTCGGTGATGGTGGAACGATGACCCGGCTCGTCTGGCTCGCGGCGCTTGCGCTTCTGGCCGGCTGCGGCGGCAACGACGATCCATTGACCGTCTTTGCCGCCTCGTCCCTGACCGACGTCGCGCCTGCGATCGACCCGGACGCGACGGTCGTCCTCGGCGGTTCGAATGATCTGGCGGCACAGATCCGGGACGGCGCCGATGCCGACGTCTTCCTCTCTGCCAGCGCGAAACCGCTGACGGACCTACGGGCTGAGGGTCTCGTCGGACCGCCGGTGGCGTTCGCCTCGAACGTGCTCGTGCTCGTCGTGCCGGCGGGTGCGAACGGCGTCGAGCATCTCGTCGACCTGACGCGAAAGGGCGTCAAGCTCGTGCTAGGCGCAGAGGGCGTCCCGATCGGTGACTACGCCCGCGAGTCGCTCGAGCTGGCGGGGCTCGGGGCCGCGCTGGCGAACGTCGTCAGTCTGGAGGAGGACGTGAAGGGCGTCATCGGCAAGGTGTCGCTCGGCGAGGCCGACGCTGGGATCGTCTACGCAACCGACGCCCTGGCTGCAAGCGACGACGTCACGGCAATCGAGATCTCGAAGCACTTCCAGCCCAGGATCCGTTATTTCGCGGCTCTCGTCGGCCCGCCTTCCGACGAGGCGGAGCGGTACCTCGAACGCCTGACCGGCGCGGAGGGCGAGCGCGTGCTCGGCGATGCCGGCTTTCGGCCTCTGCCGTGACGAGGCTCTTTCCCGTCGCGCTCGGCGCCGCGCTCGTCGTTGCCGTCACCTTCCTCGCGTTGCCTGTGCTCGCGATCTTCCTGCGCGTGCCGCCCGGTGAGCTCGTCGCACAGCTGGGCGACGAGCGGGCGCGCGACGCTCTGCTCGTGAGCCTGCAGACGAGCCTGATCGCGCATGCGCTGATTCTCGGCGTCGGCACGCCGGCCGCATACCTGCTCGCGACGACGCGCTTTCGCGGGCGAGCGACGGTGCTCTCGCTGCTCGAGCTGCCGCTCGTGCTCCCGCCCGCCGTCGCCGGGCTCGGCCTCCTCGCGGCGTTCGGCCGCAGGGGCTTGCTCGGCGAGCAGTTGCAGGTTGTCGGGCTAGAGATCCCCTTTACGCAGCTCGCGGTCGTGCTCGCCGTCTGCTTCGTCGCGAGCCCGTTCTATCTCCGCGCGGCGGTCACCGCCTTCGAGTCGGTCGATCCTGCGCTGCTCGGCGCTGCGCGAACTCTCGGCGCCCGCCCGCTCCGAGTCTTCGCCCGAGTCGCCTTGCCGCTCTCGCTCGCCGGTCTGGGGGCCGGCTCGACGCTCGCCTTCGCGCGTGGCCTGGGCGAGTTCGGCGCCACGATCATGTTCGCCGGCAGCCTGCCGGGGCGCACCCAGACCGCGCCGCTCGCGATCTACGACGCGCTCGACGAGGACTTCGACGTCGCGCTCGCGCTCGGCGCGCTCCTCGTCGTCGTCAGCCTCGCGCTCCTCCTTGCCGTCAAGCTCGTGCCCTCGTGGACACGCTCGCCCTCACCCTCGACCACCCTCTTCGCTCCTTTCGGCTCTCGGTAGAGCTCGAGCTCGGGCGCGAGACGCTCGCGCTCGTCGGGCCGTCGGGAGCGGGGAAGTCGAGCGTGCTGCGTGCGATCGCGGGGTTGCTCCGGCCGGAGTGGGGAAAGATCGCGCTCGGCTCCGAGACGTGGCTCGACACGGAGGCGGGTGTCGACCTGCCGCCCGAGCGCCGTTCGGTCGGGCTCGTCTTCCAGGAGTACGCCCTCTTCCCGCACCTCGACGTGCGGCGCAACGTCGCGTTCGGCGGCCGTGAGCGGGTGGACGAGCTGCTCGAGCGCTTCCGGATCTCGCAGCTCGCCGGCGCACGGCCGCGTGACCTCTCCGGCGGCGAGCGCCAGCGGGTCGCGCTCGCCCGCGCCCTCGCCCGCGACCCGGCCGTGCTCCTGCTCGACGAGCCGCTCTCCGCGCTCGACACGCACACCCGCGCCGTCGTTCGCGGCGAGCTCGCGGAGCTCTTGGCGGAGCTGCGCCTGCCGACGTTGCTCGTCACTCACGACTTTGAGGACGCCGCCGCGCTCGCCGACCGCGTCGGCGTGATCGTCGACGGCCGCATCCTCCAGCTCGGCGCCGCCGCCGAGCTGCTCGCCGCGCCCGCCGATGCCTTCGTCGCGAGCTTCACCGGCGCCAACCTCCTGCACGGAACGGCGAGACCGGGAGCCGACGGGCTGACCGAGGTGGTCCTCGACGCGGGCGGCTCGATGTACTCCGCGGACGGAGGCTCCGGTCGCGTCGGCCTCGCCGTCTACCCGTGGGAGATCGCGCTCGCGCGCAGCGAGCCCGCCGACTCGGCGGTCAACCACGTGCGCGGCGAGGTGCGCTCGCTGGTGGTGCTCGGCAACCGCGTCCGTGTCCGCGTGGGGCCGCTGACCGCCGAGATCACGGCGGCGTCGGCGGAGCGTCTTCGCTTGCGGGAGGGTGAGCTGGTCGTGGCCTCGTTCAAGGCGACGGCGTCCCGGCTCGTCCAGGTCGGGTAGCCGAAAGTCCGGTACGGTCGCAGCCGGACGTGAAGCTTCAAGCGACGAAGAGCGCCGTGCGGAGGCCGCTCCAGCTGCTGCGGATCGACGGGAGGCTCGTCCTCTTGCTAGTCCTGGCGTTCGTCGTCCGCTCCGTCACCATGACGCTCGCGGGCGCCTGGAGCGGGATCGTCGAGTACGACGACGGTGTTCATCTCGCCGCCGCGCACCTGCTCGCCGACGGGCAGCTTCCGTACCGCGATTTCGTGTTCGTTCAGCCGCCCGGGGTCCTGCTCGTGCTCCAGCCGTTCGTGGCGATCTCGCACCTGTTCGGCGAGCAGGACGCCCTGGTCGCGATGAGGCTGGCCTTCGTGCTGGTCGGCTGCCTGAACGTCGGCCTGGTCTGGCGGCTTCTACGTGAGCACGGGACGACTGCGACGGTCGCCGGTGCAGCGTTCTACGCCGTCTGGTTCCCGACCGTGAGCGCGGAGCGGACGGCGCTCCTCGAGCCGCTCCTGAACCTTGCGCTGCTCGGGGCGCTGCTCCTACTCCGGGGCGATTCCGCGCGGCACGCGGCCGCGGCCGGTGCACTGCTCGGCTGTGCGTGCGCCGTCAAGGTGTGGCCTGCGCCGCTCGTCCTCGTGCTGCTCGGTTGGGTCGCGATCGAGCGGGGCTTCCGACGGTCACTGCAGGTCGCGGCCGGCGTCGCCGCCGCGCTCGCGGTCGTACTGGGGCCCTTTCTCCTCTCTGCCCCGGCTGCCGCCTTCGGCCAGACGATCGGCGCCCAGGCGGGGAGGGAGCGCGACGTCTCGTTCGTCGCTCGGCTGCGCCACTTCGACGGCATCTACGGACTGAGCCAGTACCAGCGACTCCTGCCGACCGTGGTCGTCCTGGCGGTGGCGCTCGCGGTCGTTGGCGTTTCGCTGCTCGTTGCTGGGAGGGGCGGAGAGCCGGCTCTCTGGATCGTACTGTTGGCCGTCGGAACCGCGGAGGTGCTCGCGGCTCCGAGCTTCTACTACCACTATGCGGCGTTCGTCGGCGTCCCGCTTGCCGCCGTGCTCGGCGTTGCGATCTCGGCGGTTGCAGGCAGGCTCGCACTGCCGAGGGCCTGGCTGCGGGGAGCGGGCGCCGTGGCCGCCTCGCTGCTCGCCATCGCAGCGGTGCAGGGCTGCGCCCCACACCCGCGAGCGCCGAGGCGTTGGCCGCCGTCCTTCCTCCCGCGCGGTGCGTCTGGACGAACTCTCCCACCCTGCTCCTCGTGGCCGAACGGACGGTCGACCAGCTTTCGTGCGGGTTCGAGCCCGATCCTTCGGCGTCGCTCTGGTCGAGGACGCCGAGCGCGCGGATGTTCTCGTCGTCCTCGAGTTACTGCGGGCGGAGGCGGCGGTGACCATAGGCGCTTCCGAGGATTCGAGCTCAGCGACGGTGCGGAAAGCATTCAGGGCGCGGTTCAGACGGGTCGGCGCCGTCCTTCCCAACGGGATCACCGTTTGGGCGGTCAGATCGGCTTCGATGGGCTAGGCGGGGATCGCGGCCGCCGGCCAGACGGCGCCGATCCCGAGCTCGTCGGCAAGCGCGGTCACGACCTCGGGGTCGAACTGGGTGCCCGAGCAGCGCGCAAGCTCGCCGATCGCCTCGTCGTCGCTCAGCCTGCCGCGGTAGACGCGGTCTGACGTCATCGCGTCGTAGGCGTCCGCGACGAAGATGATCCGTGCACCGAGCGGGATGTCGTCGCCACCGATCGCGTCTGGATAGCCCGTTCCGTCCCAGCGCTCGTGGTGATGGAGGACCCAGTCGGCGACGGGGTCGACGCCGAGGCTCTCGAGCATCCGGTAGCCGATCTGCGGGTGACGCTCGAGCACGAGTCGTTCCGTCTCCGACAGCGGGCCCGGCTTGCGCAGGATCTCCTCCGGGATCGCGAGCTTGCCGAGGTCGTGCAGGCTCGCGGCGAGGCGGGTCAGCTCGATCTGCTCGCGATCGACGCCGAGGCGGGTCGCGATCCGCGCGGCCAGGTCGGAGACCCGCTCGGAGTGCGAGCCGGTGTACGCGTCGCGCGCGTCGACTGCCTTCGCGAGGCTCGCGGCGGCACGGAAGCGGGCGGCACGGTCGGGGCCGGCGGCGAGCCGCTTCAGCTCCGCGATCTCGACCACGTCCGGCCGGTAGACGCGCGTCTGGTTCTTGCCGTACTCCTTCGCCCAGTAGAGCGCGCTGTCGGCGCGGCGCACGAGCTCGTCGCGACCGACGTCGTCGAGCGGAGCCGTCGCGATGCCGGCGCTGACGGTGACCGGGCCGGCGGGCAGGAGGTCGGCCGCTGCGATCCGCTCGACGATCGCCTCCGCGGCGATGCGCGCGCCCTCCTCGTCTCGCCCGGGGAGGAGGATCGCGAACTCGTCGCCGCCGAGCCGGAACGCCTCGCCGCCCTGGCGCAGGTTCGTCGCCAGCTGCGCGAGCACCTTGTCGCCGCCGGGGTGGCCGAAGCGGTCGTTGACCTTCTTGAAATCATCGATGTCTACAAGGCAGAGGCTCAACGGGTAGCCCTGCGCCTGCGAGTCGGCGAGCTCGCGCCCGAGCCGGTCGTGGAAGTGCCGGTGGTTGCCGAGGCCGGTCAGCGGGTCGGTCAGCGCGAGCCGCATCGCGCGCAGCTCGCGGAAGGTCGAGCGCTGGTAGAGCGCGATCGCGAGCAGCGGCCCGACAAGGGCGGCCGACAGGAGCGGCGAGCGTTGCCAGAGGATCACGAGCATCAACGCCGCCGACGCCATCAGGGCGAACGGCATGCTCGTGACCTCGATGCTCGTCCGCGTCACGCTCAGGAACGGCTTGCGCGAGCTGACGCCGACGACGAGGCTGATCAAGAGCAAGTTGACGCTGTAGAACGCGACGGCGGTGACGATCACCTGCGCGAAGACGAAGCCCGCCCCTTCGCCTCCCACCGGGATCATCGCGGCCCCCGAGACAGCGGCCGCGATCGACATCACGGACGCGTTGTAGCCGACCCGGATCGGCGGGCGGTGCTCGAGCAGGTGCATGATCGGCGCCGCCATGCCGACGATGACGCCGGCCTCCCAGCCGTAGAGCACGATCGCGGCCGTGCAGAAGACGAAGCCGAGCGAGACGCCGCCGGTGTCGATCCCGTCGAGGGGGACCGGGTAGCGCTCCGCGAATGTCGAGGCGGCCAGCAGCCCGGCGATGCCCGCGAGCGTCGCGATGTCGCGTCCCGTGACGGTGAACGAGATCGCGGCCGCCACGGCGACCCCGAGTCCCAGCAGCCCGACCGGCAGCACGACCGCCGCGAGCCGCGGGGGCAGTTTGGCCCCCGAGCTCACAGTGCGGTCCCTACCAGCCCCAGGTGGTGAGCTGCCAACCCCAGTTTCCGATCGCCATGGCGACGACCGCCAGCGCGACGAGAACGCCCACGAGCCGTCCGTTCCTCCACTGCAGCATTTTCGTGCCCTCCGGTTGCGGGTGGTCAGACCCGGGGGATGATGAACCTTCGATTTGCAGGCGGAATCCCTCGAAGGGGGGATCTCATGTGCTCCGAGTCACCTGCGCGGAGCGTCTACTCTGCGGACGATGTCGACCTCGATCGAGCCGGAACCGCCGGCGGAGGAGCGCGAGGCGATCCTCGCCGCGCTCGCCGCCCCCGCTGAGGAGGACGCGGGCTGGGCGGCGACGGCGCTGCGCGAGGGCGTGGAGGACGACGAGCTCGACGCGTAACTCTTTCGCGGCCGGCGTCGTTCTAGAACCACTATGTGCTGCCGCTGCGGAGACCATCCAGCCCGTTCCGCCGAAGAGCCGTTCTGCCCGGTCTGTGTGATCTCGATCAAGGTCGAGGTCGCGCGGGGACTGACCCAGCTCGCCGGCTATCTGAATGCCTGGGCCGCCTTCGGTGACTGGTGCAACGACCAGCGCCACGCGACCGCCTGAGCGAGCGTGGCTTACGCCGCCGTGCCGCGGAGGAGCCGCGGCGCCGTCCGGGCGTAGTCGAGCCCTGACACCCAGGTGAGCACGAGCGCGACGAGCAGTGCCCACCAGCCGACGCTCTCGTCCCACGCTCCCGCCGCCGCGAAGCCCCCGAGCGCGGCGGCAACCGCCTGCGCCCAGGTCTTCAACTTGCCCAGGTCGCGCGCGGCGATCACGACACCGCGCTCGATCGCTGCGAGCCGCAGGCCTGAGATCAGGAGCTCCCGCGCCACGATCGCGGCGACCATCCAGCCCGGCCAGATCCCGTCCTCGATCAGCATCACGAGCACCGCGAGCACGAGCACCTTGTCCGCGATCGGGTCGAGCAGCGAGCCGAGCTGCGAGGTGACGCCGCGCCGCCGCGCGATGCGGCCGTCGAGCCAGTCGGTCGCCATCGCGACGCAGAAGAGCGCGGTCGCCCAGTACTCGTTGTGCGGCAGCTCCCACGCATAGAGGACGACCACGAGCGGCACCGAGGCGGCGCGGGCGATGGTCAGCTGATCCGGGAGCGTCAACGCTCAGGGACAATACGCGGCCAATGGCGCTCTTCTCCAAAGTCCTCGTCGCGAACCGCGGCGAGATCGCGATCCGGATCTTCCGGACCCTGCGCGAGCTCGAGATCGGCCCGGTCGCCGTCTACTCGGAGGCCGACCGCGACGCGTTGCACGTTCGCGCAGCCGACGAGGCCTACCTGATCGGCCCGGGCCTGGCCTCGGAGAGCTACCTCGTCGGCGAGCGGATCCTCGACGCCGCCCGACAGTCCGGCGCGGAGGCGATTCACCCTGGCTACGGCTTCCTCGCCGAGAACGCGGCCTTCGCGCGCGCGGTCGAGGCCGCGGGGCTGACCTGGATCGGGCCACCCAGCTCGGCGATCGAGCTGATGGGATCGAAGACGGCGGCACGGACGGCCATGCAGGCCGCGGGCGTCCCGATCATCCCCGGCGCGACCGAGCCGGTCGAGACGGTTGACGAGGTGCTGCGGCTGGGCGAGGAGGTCGGGTACCCGCTGATCGTGAAGGCGGCTGCCGGGGGCGGCGGCAAGGGGATGAAGCTCGTCGCCTCGCCCGACGAGGCCGAGCGCGCGTTCGAGTCGGCGCAGCGGGAGGGGGAGAAGTACTTCGCCGACGGGCGCGTCTACGTCGAGCGCTACCTCGAGGAGCCGCGCCACGTCGAGGTGCAGGTTCTCGCCGACGCGCACGGCAACGTGATCCACCTCGGCGAGCGCGACTGCACGATCCAGCGCCGCCACCAGAAGCTGATCGAGGAGACGCCTTCACCCGCCGTCGACGACGAGCTGCGCGAGCGGATCGGCCGGATCGCGGTCGACGCGGCCCGCGCCGCCGGGTACCGCTCGGCCGGCACGATCGAGGGCCTCCTGACCGCGGACGGCGCCTATTACTTCATGGAGATGAATACGCGGATCCAGGTCGAGCACACGGTCACCGAGGAGGTGACCGGGATCGACCTCGTGCGCGAGCAGGTGCTGATCGCGGCCGGCGAGCCGCTGTCGGTTCGGCAGGAGGACGTCGTTCTCCGCGGCCACGCGATCGAGTGCCGGATCAACGCGGAGGACGTCTCGAGCGGGTTTCTGCCCGCGCCGGGCCGGATCAC
>JBDSOJ010000180.1:0-5375 GCA_039914895.1 Gaiellaceae bacterium | reverse complement strand
ACGGCACCAGACCCGGAAGGGGGACGCGGCACGCTCGACGATTTCACGCGAGCTTCTCGCGGACGATCTGGCTCACGGCCGAGCCGTCCGCACGGCCTGCGACCTGGGGCATCACATCCGCCATCACGCGGCCGATGTCGCGCATGCTCGTGGCGCCGACCTCGGCGATCACGTCGTCGACGATCGCCTCGAGGTCGTCCTCGGAGATCGGCTCGGGCATGAACTCCTCGAGTATGTCGAGCTCGTCCTCTTCCTTGTCCACCTGCTCCTCCCGGCCCGCGCTGCGGAACGCCTCCGACGCCTCCAGCCGCTTCTTCCGCTCCCGCTGCAGTACCTGCAGCTCCTCGCCCTCGGTCAGCGGCCGCTGCAGCTCCTTCTCCGCGCCCTGGAGGCTCGAGAGGATCAGCCGCAGCGTGTCGCGGCGCGCGGTATCACTTTCGCGCATCGCGTCCTCGAGCTGGTTCTTGATCTCGGCGATCAGGCTCATGCGGGCATCATCTTCCCACCCAGGACGTGCCAGTGCAGGTGGAAGATCGTCTGGCCGCCGGCGGGACCGACGTTGACGAGCACGCGGTAGTCGGTCAGGCCGGCTCCTTTCGCGGTGTCGGCGACGAAGTCGAGCATCCGCTTCGCCTCTTCGGGCGGGAACGCGGAGACGTCGCGGAAGGTGTCGACGTGACGCTCGGGCAGGACGAGCAGGTGCGTCTCCGCCTGCGGGTTGATGTCACGGATCGCAGCGAAACCGTCCGCCTTCGCGACGTGATCCCCCTCGCGGGCGAGCGTGCAGAAGAGACAGTCGTCAGGCGACATCGGCGAGCACACCCTCCGCGGTGACAGCACGCCCACGCGCGCGAACGAGCTCGCCGACGGGCGCCTCGACGAGCCAGGGCGAGTAGTCGGCACCGTAGCCACGACCCGGCCGGTCGACGAGGACGACGTCCTCGCAGCCGACCTTCGTCGCCCAGCGTGCGCGGCAGGCCTCGTCAGAGAGTGCGCGCAGGCGGACGCTCCGCTCCTTCTTCACCTCGGGCGGGACAGTGTCGTCGCCCGCGGTGCGCGTGCCGGGGCGCGGCGAGTACGGGAAGACGTGCACCTTCGTCAACCGCGCCGCCCGCACGGTCTCGAGCGTGCGCTCGAAGGCGGCGTCGTCCTCGGCCGGGAAGCCGACGATCGCGTCGGCGGTGAGGTTGAAGCCGGCGAGCGGCTCGAGCTTGCGCAGATACGTCTCGACCGAGTAGCGGCGCGCCATCGCTCGGAGGACGCCGTCGTCGCCGGACTGGAGCGGGACGTGCAGGTGCGGTCCGACGACGGGGGTCTCGCGCAGCGCGGCGACGAGCTCGTCGTCGACATGGTTGACCTCGATCGAGGAGAGGCGCAGCCGCTCGACACCCTCGATCGCGCCCGCGGCGCGGATCAGCTTCGCCAGCGTGAAGCCGGCCGCACCGTCGCGGAAGCAGCCGAGGTTGACGCCCGTGAGGACGATCTCGCGGTGGCCATGCGCGACACGGCGGCGGATCTCTGCGAGGACGGCAGCGGCGCTGCGACTTCGGGTCGCCCCACGCACGAGCGGGATCACGCAGAACGCGCACGAGAACGAGCAGCCGTCCTGGATCTTGACGAAGGCGCGGACGCGGTCGAGCCGCGCGGATGCCTGCACGCACGCGATCGCGCCGACGTCGCCGGCGACCGTCTCGACGGCCTCCTCGATCTGCCCCAGAACGACGGTGACGTTCTCTGGCAGACCGGCGAACGCGGACGTCGAGAGCCGGGCGCCGCAGCCCGTCACGTAGACGCGCGTGTGCGAGCGCGCGGCTCGCGACGCCGCGTGCCGTGACTTCGCGAGACCCTCGTTCGTGACGCAGCAGCTGTTGACGACGGCAACGTCGCCGCCGCCCTCGACCTCGCTGTGGCCGTCGCGGACGAGACGCTCGCGCAGGGCCTGCGCGTCGGTCTGGGAGACCTTGCAGCCGAGAAAACGGACGGAGAAGCTCGCCATCGAGCCGGAAATCTACTGCCGGACGTGCAGGTCCGCTGCCCAGCCGCCGGACTGGACGCGGCGCTCGCAGCGGTAGCCCGCGAGCTCCGGCTCGTCGGAGACGAGGTAGCCGGAGGTGATCGCGCGACCGGCCCGGAGCCTCGGCCCGAGCGCTATGACCGCGTCCGCGGCGATATTCGCGAGCGCGAGAGTCGCATCGGGTAGCTCGTCCTCACGCAAGTCGGCCTGCGCCACCTCGATCGTGACGCCGTTGTCGGCGGCATTCCGCTCGGTCGCCTCGACCGCCTGCGGGTCGAAGTCGAGCGCCCGCACGGGCGCGAAGCCGAGCTTCGCGGCGGCGATCGAGAGCACGCCCGAGCCGCAGCCGACATCGAGCACGCTGCCGCGCTCCTCGTCTTCGAGCAGCTCGAGACAGAGCTGGGTTGTCGGATGGCCGCCGGTGCCGAACGCGCGGCCCGGATCGATCACGACGGAGACCGCCTCGGCGTCCGGCGTTTCCCAGGGCGGGCCGATCCAGAGCGAGCCGACGCGCACCGGCCTGTGGAACTGGCGCCAGCGGTCGGCCCAGTCCTCCTCGACGTCGGACGACGCTGCGCCGCCGAACGCCTGCCAGATCCGCTCCTCGCCGGCAGCGTTCGTGTAGGCGGCGAGCTCGAGCCCGCCGCCGCGATCCCCGAGCTCCTCGAATCCTTCCGGGAAGAGCTCGAGCATGACCGCCCGCGCCTCCTCCGCCCGAGCGTCGGGGACGGTGATCGAGACGCGGCGCAGGAGGGTCAGCGGATCGCGTTCCTGAGCTTCTCGAAGAAGCTTTCGTCGCGCCGGTAGGTGTCCTCGCCGGAGAGCTCCTCGAAGCGTTCGAGCAGCCCGCGCTGCTCGTCGGTGAGACGCCTGGGGACCGTGACGTTGACAAGCACGCGGTGATCGCCGCGTCCGGATCGCTCGAGCGAAGGCATCCCCTTGCCGCGCAAGACCCGCACCTCACCCGGCTGGGTGCCCGGCTCGAGCTCGAGCTCGTGGTCGCCGTCGAGCGTCGGAATCGTCAGCTGGGCGCCACGGGCGGCCTCGACGATGGTCAGCTCGACCTGCGACAGGACGTGGTCGCCGTCGCGCTCGAATCGCTCGTCGCGCGCGATGCGGACATCGAGGTAGGCGTCGCCGGGGATGCCGCCGTCCGTGCCCGCGTGGCCGGCACCGCGGATCCGGATCCGCTGCCCGT
The DNA here is from genome assembly GCA_039914895.1 of Gaiellaceae bacterium. GTDB lineage: Bacteria > Actinomycetota > Thermoleophilia > Gaiellales > Gaiellaceae > Gaiellasilicea. The sequence goes on along the minus strand of JBDSOJ010000180.1, from coordinate 2,163 downwards.
CGTGGATCCCGGCCGGGATCTCGACCTCGAGCTCTTTCGCCTCGATCGTACGGCCGTTCCCCTCGCAGGCGGTGCAGGGCGTCTCGACCGCGGTGCCGGCGCCGAGGCAGGTCGGGCACGCCTGCGTGCGGACGAACTCGCCGAAGACGCTGCGCGAGACCTGCTGCAGCCGGCCGCGGCCGGCGCACGTGCCGCAGGTGACGCGCTCGGTGCCCGGCTCTGCGCCCTCGCCGTCGCAGCGCTCGCAGGTGACCGCGACCTCGACATCGAGCCGGCGCGTGACACCGGTGAAGGCGTCGGCGAGCTCGATCGCGATCGACGCGCCGACATCGCCGCCGCGGGCTCGCCCGCCGCGGTTGCGCGCGAAGAGATCGTCGCCGAAGAAGGCGGAGAAGATGTCGCTCAGGTTGGAGAAGTCGAAGTCGCTGGGTGCGTAGCCGCCGCGCCGGAGGCCCGCGTGCCCGTACTGGTCATAGAGTGCGCGCCGCTCGGCGTCGGAGAGCACCTCGTAGGCCTCCGCGACGGCGCGGAAGCGCTCCTGCGCGTCGGCCTCGCCGTTCACGTCCGGGTGCAGCTCGCGCGCGAGCTTGCGGAACGCCTTCTTGATCTCGGCGTCGGTCGCCGCGCGCTCGATGCCGAGCAGCTCGTAGTAGTCGCGTTCCGCCGTTGCCATTGCGCCGAAGCGTAGCGGCGGGGTCAGTCCTCTTCGTACGCGGCCTCGACGAGTCGCGAGAGCTCGTGGGCGGCGGCGCGGACGGTTCGGACGGCCTTGTCGTAGTCCATCCGAACGGGGCCGAACAAGCCGATCGAGCCGAGCGTGCGCGTCGGCAGGCCGTAGGTCGCGCCGACCAGCGCAACGTTCTGCAACCCAGGGTGATCGAGACCGACGCGGACGTAGGGCCGGCGGACGTCGAACGACTCCGTCATCAGCTCGAGCACGGCCGCACGCTGCTCGAGCACGGAGAGCAGGCGGCGGCACGCCTCGAGCTCGTCTGCGCGAACGTCGTCGAGCAACGACGCCGCTCCGCCGACGTAGAGCGATTGCGCCGTCGGCATCGCCAGCTCGGCGATCGCCGGCCGCAGCGCCTCGACGAACTCTCGCTCGCGCCCCGCGAGCCCGGGGTCGTCGATCCGCTGCCGCAGCAGGTGTGTGCCGATACCGACGCCCGTGAGTCGCTCGTTCAGGTACTCGTTCGCCCACGCTGCAAGGCCCGGATCGACGGTCGCGTCGAAGGTGATCAGCTTCTTCGCGACGCTGCCGCTGGACGTGATCGTCACGACCATGACCACGGACGGCTGCAGCAACAACACCTCCACGTGCCGGATCAACGCCGTCTCGAGCCTCGGCGCCGCCACGAGCGCGAGCAGCCTCGTCACCTGGCTCAGCATCTCGGTCGTCGACTGAAGCGCATCCTCGAGCTCGCTTCGCATCGAGGTCAGGTCGAGGGGAAAGCGCGCCGGCCTCGACTCCTGCCGCTCGAGCAACTCCTCCGCGTAGACGCGATAGCCGGCGTCGGTCGGAATCCGCCCGGCCGACGTGTGTGGATGCGTCAGCAGCCCCAGCCCCTCGAGCTCGGCGAGCTCGTGGCGCACGGTGCTCGCCGAGACGGGCAGGCCGGAGCGCTCAACGAGCGTCTTCGAGCCGACCGGCTCGCCGGTAGCGACATGCTCCTCGACGACCCGCCGAAGGATGTCTCGCTTACGCTGGCTGATCTCTGGCATTTGCAGGGGCAAGGGTATCGGGACGATACGTTGCCTTCGTGAAGCCGGGGGCCGTCGCACAAACGGAACGCCTGCTCGAGGTCGCCGCGGCACGATGGACTCCGGTGACGAGTCGTGGTCACGCGCTCGGCGATCGCTGGCTCGTCGGGCTCGCCGACGGGCGGACGGTGTTCGCGAAGAGAGCTATCGACGAACCGACCGCGGACTGGCTTCGTGCCGAGCACGTCGTCTATCGAGCGCTCGCTGCTCCGTTCCTGCCGCAGCTGCTGGGCTGGGAGGACGGTATGCTCCCCTTGCTCCTCCTCGAGGACCTTTCGGGAGCAGCCTGGCCGCCACCATGGTCACGAGACTCGGTCGACGCGGTGCTGCAAGCCCTGGACGAGCTTGCAGCCACCCGGCCGCCGGACGGGCTCGCACGGCTCGCCGACAGTGCTCCCACCG
>JBDSOJ010000143.1:0-3804 GCA_039914895.1 Gaiellaceae bacterium | reverse complement strand
CGCCCTCGTCCGCGATCGCCTGCGCGGTCAGCAACCGCATCGTCGTCGACTTTCCCGCCCCGTTCGGCCCGAGCAGGCCGACGCAGGTGCCCTCGGGCACGTCGAGGTCGAGCCCGTCGACGGCGGTAATTTCGCCGTAACGCTTGACGACCCCGCGCAGGCGGATTGCGAGCTCGGCCACGCCGCGACCCTACTGTTCGATCACCGAGAGGATGTTCCCGGCGGGATCCTTGAACCATGCGATCGTCGGCGCCTCGCCGCTGCCGCGGAAGATCCCCTTCGCGTCGGTTGCCATCTCGCCCTCGTACTGCTCGAACCGCACGCCGGCGCTCGTCAGCTTGTCGACGGCCTCGTCGACGTCACCGACCGAGAAGTTGAGGACGGTAAACGTTGCGGCGGCGTGATAGTCCTTGGGGTAGAGAAACACCTCGCCGCCGCCGGCGAGGTGCAGCCCGAGCCCATCCATCTCCTGGGACACGTTCAGCCCGAGCGTCTCGCCGTAGAACTCCTTCGCGCGTGGCACGTCGTCCACCGAGAACGTGGAGAACGCCTTCGAGTCCTTGAACATCGCCTGCTCCTTTCGTTGTCAGTCAGCCTGAGCGCCTGCGGGGACGCCGATGGCTCCGTCACCTTCGTGTGCCGGCGCGTAGGCCCCGGACCGCAGCAGAGAAGCTCCGATCGCGGCGGCAGCAACGGCGAACAGCGCGCCGACGAGGAACGCGGCGTGGTAGCCGGTCGTGAGGGCGGCGAGCGAGTCGCCCTCGGTGCGGGAGGCCGCGAGGCTGGCGAGGACTGCGAGACCGAGCGCCCCGCCCATCATGAACGAGGTGTTGACGACCCCAGATGCGAGGCCGGCCTCGCTCGGCTCGACGTCGCTCATGGCGGCGAGCAGCACCGGGTTGAACGCCATTCCGGCGCCGAGGCCGAGCAGGATCATGCTCGGGAGAACGTCGACGAGGAAGCTGCCGTCGACCGGAGCGCGGGCGAAGAGCAGGAGCCCGGCCGCCGCCAGCAGCAGCCCCGTCGCGAGCGGCGGCCTGAAGCCGTAGCGCAGGACGAGCTTGGCGGACAGGCCGACCGAGAGGATGCCCATGATCACGTTGCCCGGCAGGAAGGCGAGACCGACCTGCAGCGGGCTGTAGCCGAGCACGAGTTGGAGGTAGAGCGCCGAGAGGAAGAACCAGGCGAACATGGCCGCGGCCCAGAGGATGCCGACGACGTTCGAGACCGCAACGTTGCGAAGGCGGAAGAGGCCGAGCGGCACGAGCGGCGAGCGAACCCTCGACTCGATCCCGACGAAGACCGCGAGCAGCGCCGCCGCCGCTCCGAGCAGGCCGAGCGTCTGGGCGGAGCCCCAGCCTTCCTGGTTGCCGTTCACGATCGCGTAGACGGCGAGCATCAGCGAGGCCGTCACGGTGACCGCTCCTCCGATGTCGAGACGCCCGACGGAAGCCACTCCGGGGGAAGCCGGTACGAGCTTCAGCGTCAGCGCGACGACGAGGATCCCGACCGGGACGTTAACGAGGAAGATCCAGTGCCAGTTGAGGACGTCGGTGAGGATCCCGCCGAGGAGCACCCCGAGACTGCCGCCGCCGGCGGCGACAAAGCCGAAAACGCCCATCGCCTTGGCCCGGTCTGCCGGCTCCGTGAACAGGGCCATCATCAGCGAGAGGGCGACCGCCGAGACGACCGCGGCGCCGAGACCCTGCACCGCCCGCGCTCCCATCAGGAACTCCTGCGAGCTCGCAAAGCCGCACGCGAGCGAGGCAACCGTGAAGAGGGCGGTGCCGAGGAGAAACAAGCGGCGGTGCCCGAAGAGGTCGCCCAGCCGGCCGCCCAGCAGCAGAAAGCCGCCGAAAGTGAGCAGGTAGGCGTTCACCACCCACGCGAGCGACGTCTCGGAGAACCCGAGATCCTCCCTGATCGACGGCAGCGCAACGCCCACGATCGTCACGTCGAGGACGATCATCAGGTCCCCGAGGCACAGGACGTACAGCGCGAGCCAGCGGGTACGGCTATCCATGGTCATGTCACGTTCCTCCTGAAGTTGCCGATCTGAGGAGTCAGACCGTGCGCCAACCCCGAACTCATCGGTTCCATGCCGATGAGTTTCTCGCAGTCGACCAGTCTTGTACTCGATGGCCACCCGTGCGCCGCGGTCGATCGCGTTCTCCATCCACAGCCCGATTGCCCGTACCGACCTGCCAGGACTCTGCGACCGCGTCTGCGCCCTGCTGGAACAGAGCGGCGTCCGCGTCGCGCTGTGCGACGCGGGCGGCGTCGAGGTCGATGCGGTGACGGTCGACGCGCTCGCACGACTCCAGCTCGCCGCCCGGCGTCACGGTTGCCAGGTCAGGCTCCGAGGCGCTTCGACCGAGCTACTCGAGCTCGTCGCCTTGATGGGCCTGAGCGACGTCGTGCCCCTCGATGAGCTCCCATTCACGTCTGCTGCGGTTTGAGCCCTGTCAGCACGCCGGCGAGGATGGCGTCTATTCCGGACATGAACTCGGCGTCGTGATCGCAGGCAGTGACGTGTGGGGCGACCTCGCGCATGCGCGGGAAGCGCTCCGGGTCGACCGTGTGGACGTCGAAGCTGTCGCCACTTCCGTTCCTGGCCGGTTCCATCGCGAATCCGCGGATCTCTGACAGCGCGTAGCCGAACGCGTAGCTCGAGAGCGTGCGGAACGCGGACAGCGACTGTTTGGGACTGAACCCCGCGGCGCGCAGGATGGCGAGCATACGCTCGACGGGAAGCAACGCTTCAGGGTTCTTGACCGGGCGCCTGCCCAGAAGCGGAAAGACCTGGGGATGCGCGTGCGCAACTTGCCGATAGGCCCGAAACTCTCCCCGTAGGCGCTCCTGCCAGTCGGGGACGGAGGGCGGACGCTTCATCTCGGCGACGACGGCCTGGACGATGGCATCGACAAGCGCATCCTTGCTCGGGAAGTAGTGATACAGCGCCATTGCCTCGACGCCGAGTTCACGCCCGAGCCGGCGCATGCTGAATCGTTCGAGCCCGTCTCGATCGACGAGCGCGACTGCGGCCTCGACAATCTGCTCGTGGTCGAGCGGTTCTTTCTGCGAACGTGTGCTTGACATTTTACGGTGTAAACCTTATCGTCGCAGACACAGCTTTACACCGTAACACTACAGCTCAAAAAGGATTACTCGATGCGCACACTCAGGATCGGGGGCTGGATCAATCTTGTCATCTCAGCCACACACGTCATTGGCCTCATTTGGGCGTGGCCCGTCTTCAGGTGGGTGGAGATCGAGCACGAGATGCGCGAGCTTTCGGAACAGGGTGCGGCGCTGCCCTACATCCTGACGCTCATCACGGCCGGGTTCTTCCTCGTCTTCGGGCTCTACGCACTATCAGGCGCCGGAGATCTGCGGCGCCTGCCGCTGCTGCGACCCGCCTTGGTCCTCATCGCCGTGATCTACCTGCTGCGGGCGACGCTCGCCGGCGGCATCGCCGACGTTCTCGCCGGCGACGTCAAGCAGAGCGTTTTCGCCGCAATCGCACTGCTCATCGGCCTCTGCTACGCCTCCGGCGCCGTGACACACCGCCGCCGGCACAGCGCTGCGACCGGCGCTGGCGCCTGGAGGACAGGTCGGCACTCTCTCAAGGAGAGCAGTCAAGGGTCTGATCGCTACGACTCGAGCCGAGCCGGAAGGCCGAACTGCGGAAACACCCGCTCGGTGTCGAGGAAGAACGTGAGCTCGACGACCCGTCCGTCCTCGATCTCCAGCACCTGCAGCGCCCAGGGCTCGTAGCCGTCGCCGGTCGCGCTCGGCTTGTAC
>JBDSOJ010000130.1:0-7889 GCA_039914895.1 Gaiellaceae bacterium | reverse complement strand
GCCGTCCTCGATCAGCTTCTTCGCGTTGTCCCAGGCGCCGCCGCCGGAGGTCATCGAGATCGCGAGGAAGATGCCGGTGACGATCGTGCCGATCAGCAGGCCGCCGAGCATCTCCGGGCTGATGATCCCGACGCCGATCGGGATCGCCACGGGGATCAGCGCCGGCAGCATCATCTTCTTGATCGCCGACTTGGCGACGAGATCGACCGCCTTGCTGTAGTCGGGCCGCTGGGTGCCCTCCATGATCCCGGGCATCTCCCGGAACTGCCGCCGCACCTCGAGCACGACCTCGCCGCCGACACGGCCGACGGCCGTCATCGCGAGCGCCGCGAAGAGGAACGGCATCAGCCCGCCGATGAAGAGGCCGGCGATCACGTACGGATCCTCGAGGCCGAAGGAGATGTTCAGGCCCTCCTCGTCGAGGCCGCGCCGGTACTCGTCGAAGAGGACGAGCGCGGCGAGGCCGGCGGAGCCGATCGCGTAGCCCTTCGTCACGGCCTTCGTCGTGTTGCCGACCGCGTCGAGCGGGTCGGTGATCGCGCGGACGGACTCGTCCAGCCCGGCCATCTCGGCGATGCCGCCGGCGTTGTCGGTCACCGGGCCGAACGCGTCGAGCGCGACGATCAGGCCGCACATCGAGAGCTGGGCCATCACCGCGACGCCGATCCCGTAGAGGCCGGCGATCTCGTATGCGGCGATGATCCCGGCCGCGATCACGATCACCGGTGCCGCGGTCGCGCGCATCCCGACCGCGAGGCCCTCGATGATGTTCGTCGCGTGGCCGGTCTGCGACGCCTTCGAGATCGACTTGACCGGATTCCAGCGCGAGCCGGTATAGAACTCGGTGATCGCGACGAGCAGGAAGGTGATCGCGAGGCCGACGAGTGCGGAGCCGTAGAGCTCGCCGAAGCTGAAGTTGCCCTCGTCGAACGCCATCGTCACGGGGATGAAGCCGATCGCAGAGAGGACGGTGGCGGCGATGACGCTCTTGTAGAGCGCGTTGATGATCGAGCCGCCCTTGCCGATCCGGGCGAAGTAGATCCCGATCACGGAGGCGAGGATCGAGATGCCGCCGATCGCGAGCGGGAAGAGCGGCAGGTTCCCGAGCGGGAACGCGGTGCCGAGCAGCATCACGGCAACGGCGGTGACGGCGTAGGTCTCGAACAGGTCGGCCGCCATGCCGGCGCAGTCGCCGACGTTGTCGCCGACGTTGTCCGCGATCACGGCCGGGTTGCGCGGGTCGTCCTCGGGGATACCCGCCTCGATCTTGCCGACGAGGTCGGCGCCGACGTCGGCGGCCTTCGTGAAGATGCCGCCGCCGAGCCGCGCGAAGACCGAGATCAGCGAGCCGCCGAACGCGAGTCCGATCAGGGCGTCGATCGCGGTCTCCTGGCTCTTGTCGAAGAACTCCGTCAGGACGCCGTAGTAGCCGGCGACGCCGAGCAGGCCGAGGCCGACGACGAGCAGCCCCGCGACCGACCCTGCCTTGAAGGCGACGTCGAACGCGGGCCGCAGTCCGCTCTTGGCGGCCTCGGCGGTACGCACGTTCGAGCGCACTGCGACGTTCATGCCGATGAAGCCGGCGGCGGCCGACAGGATCGCTCCGATCCCGAACCCGATCGCCGTCGACCAGCCGAGCTCGGGATAGAACCCGATCGCGAGGAAGGGGACGACCGCGACGGCCGCGATCGTCGTGTACTGGCGGCGGAGGTACGCGGCGGCACCCTCCTGCACGGCGCGGGCGATCTCCTGCATCCGCTCGCTGCCGGCCGGCTGCTGCAGCAGCCACCAGGTGAAGTAGAGCCCGAATCCGACCGCGACGCCCGCGCACACGAGCGCGAACGCCACAGCATGGTCATTGAAGAGATCCATCAAGCCTCCGTCCGAATTACCCCGTCACAAAGTCAGCGCCGATGGTTCTCGGCGCGGCGGATTATGTATCACAAGGTCGACGGTCGCCTCACTGCAAGCGTCACTCGATCGAGGTACCGGCTTCGAGGGATCGGAGCCGCGGGGAGGCCGGACGATGAACCAGGGGCATGGTCTCCCCCAGGCACGCCGTCCGTCTGCTCCTACCCCTGCTCGTGGCCGCCGTCGCGGCATCCTCCTCCGCTCCCGCAGCACCCGCCCGGAGCCGCACCTGCGCCGACGGCTACACCTACGCGGGACGGCTGAGCGCGACCCGCGCCCACGGCGTGCAGGCGACCCTGACCGCGCTTTCGAAGCCGGAAGTGGCGGACGGGCATGTCGCCGCCTGGGTCGGCGTCGGCGGTGTCGGCGAGGGCCCGAACGGCAGCGACGCCTGGCTCCAGGTCGGCCTGAGCGCACTCCCCGACTCGGAGAGCAGCCTCTACTACGAGGTGACGCGCCCGGGCGCAGCCCCCACCTACGTCGAGCTCAAAACCGGGATCCGCACCGGCGACCGCTTCCGTGTTGCCGTGCTCGAGCTCGCGAAGCGCCCACACCACTGGCGCGTCTGGCTGAACGGCAAGCCGGTCTCGGCACCTGTCGAGCTTCGCGGCTCGAGTGGCCGCTGGCGCCCGATCGCGACCGCCGAGTCGTGGGCAGGTGCCGGCGCAGCCTGCAACCGCTTCAACTACCGCTTCGAGGGCGTCCGCATCGCCGCCGCGAACGGCGGCTCGTGGCGCTCCTTCGTCGGCGGACACACCTTCCTCGACTCCGGTTACCGCCTGGTCGACCGCGGCGCCAGCACGTTCGTCGCGACCAGCGGCTGAGCCTCCGGCTTGGTGCTCGTGACCCAGGAACCGGGCAACGTTCCCGGTCATACCACTAGCCGCGAACGGGGACGCCGGCCTGCTCGGCGTAGATCTCCTCGAGCGTCGCACCTTCCTCGAAGCGGGAGATCTGCCGCTCGGCGGCGTTCCGCTCGGGGATCGCGAGGTACTGCGCCGCCCCGATCTCCTCGGCGACGGGCGCGACCCACTCGAGCAGGCGCTCGAGCCGTGCGCGCGCCGGCAGGACGTCGCCGCGCTCGAGGTCGATGAAGTCACCCGAGAGGCCGTGGCGGATCGCGCGCCAGACGTTTTCCTCGATCAAGCGGTGCGGCTGGTCGGCGACCGGCTCGCCCTCGTCGTGCGCGCGCGCGATCCGGGCGGCGAGCGAGGCGCCGAACGCGGCGAGCGCCTGCGCCTCGGCGAGGTCGGGCTGACCATCCGCGATCCGGATCTCGACGGTCGGAAAGCCCAGGTGCGGGCGGACGCTCCACCAGAGCTGCGTGGGCTCGGTGACGGAGCCGGTCTCGTAGAGGAAGCGCACGTACTCCTCGTACTGCTGCCAGGACGAGAACGCATCCGGGACGCCGCAGCGCGGGAAGAAGCGGGTGAAGATCTGCGTCCGCGCCGAGTGCAGCCCCGTGTTCACGTTCTCCACGAACGGCGAGCTGGCGGAGAGCGCGAGGATCTCGGGGAGGAAGTTCCGGAGGCCGTTCGTGACGGCGATCGCGCGGTCGGCGCCGCGGATGCCGACGTGGACGTGGAGGCCGAAGGTGTTGTTTCGCCAGACGACGTAGCGAAGCAGCTGGTCGTTGCGGCGGTAGTGCGGCGTGTCGATGATCCGCTGATCCTTCCAGTCGGCCCACGGGTGCGTGCCCGTCGCCGCGAGCCCGATCCCGAGCGTCTCGACGAGCGCGTCGAGCTGCGCGCGGCGCTCGGCCATCGCCGCCGGGACGTCGGCGAACGACTCGCAGCGCCCGGTCTTGATCTCGACCTCCGAGGCGATCAGCTCGCCGACGAGGTTGGGCTCGAGCGGCGTCCCCTGCGCCGCTGCCTGCACGTCCTCGAAGCGGTTGATGAGGTCGAGCGAGCCGGGATCGAGGAGCGCGAACTCCTCCTCGACCGCGATCGTGAAGTCGGTTCCGTCCTCGAATCCCTCGCGCGCCGCAGCGAGAAGCTCCGCGTAGCCAAGCCGTTGCTCGTCACCCATCGGCGTGAGGGTAGTCGAACGGCTCGAGCAGGCGACGAGCGACTCCGGCCCAGCTCCAGCGGCTCACGGTCGCGTTCCGGGCGGCCTCGCGGACGGCCGTCCGATCGGCCTCCGACAGCGCGAGCAGCTCGGTCAGCTTCGCCGCCAGCTCGGCGGAGTCGCCGGTCGTGAAGCTCGCGAGGTGGCGCAGGTGCGGCGGGTACTCCTGCTCGAGACCGTCGGCGATCTCGGCGAGCCCCGAGTGGCGCGCGACGAGCGGCGGCGAGCCGGCGGCGGCCGCCTCGGCGGCCACCATCCCGAATGCCTCCGGGAAGATCGACGGGACGACGGTGGCGTCGGCGAGCGCGAGCAGGTGGACGAGGTGGCGGTGCTCGAGCGGGCCGGTGAAGAGGGTGCGCGAGCCGGCGCTCGCCTCCAGCGTCTCCCGGTAGTCGCCGAAGCCGACGATCACGGCGCGGGCGTCGACGTTCCTCAGCGCCTCGAGCAGCACGTGGACGCCCTTGTTGTAGAGCAGCTTCCCGAAGTAGACGACGGTGGGCTCGTCCCCGGCGAGGAACTCGGCCAGGCGGTCGGCGTTGCCCTGGTCCGGGAGCCGCTCGTTCGCGTTGCCGGGATTCGCTGGATCGAGCCGCGCCTCCGCGAGCAGGCCGGCGAGCGCTTCCTCGCGCGGACGCAGGCGCCAGTCGTCGATGTCGACGCCGGGCGGCACCTCGTACACGCGCTCGACGTGGCCGACCACGTCCTCGAGCACCTCTCTGATGTGTGTGGAGCCGACGAAGACGGCCTCGGCGGCCTCGAGCGCCTCTCGCCCCCACGCCGAAAGCTCCTCGTTGCCGCGCAGCGAGTACTCGAGCTCGGAGCCGTGGGCCTTGACCGCGAACCGCGCGCCGCTCGCGGCCCCGACCGGGCCGCCGAGGAGGACGTGGTTCGCGAAGACGAGATCGGCCGGGAGCTGCTCGCGCAGCGCCGCCGCGTTCCGCTCGACCCAGTCGTCGAGCTCGGCGCGCGAGCAGTCCTGGACGAGCTTCACCTGGTAGCCCTCGTAGCGGTCGAGCACGAACACCGGCAGCAGACCGCCGACGTCCGGTCGGACGGTCGTCGCGCCGCCGAGGTCGTACAGCTCCGGCTTGGGCTCCTGGCTGAAGACGGTGACATCGTGGCCGGCCCGCGTCCACTCGCGCGCGAGCGCCCGGGTGTAGACGTTCGAGCCCGTGCCCCCGAGCAGGTAGCCGTGCCAGAGCAGGATCTTCACGAGCGTCGAGACCCGCAGAACGAGGGATTCGGCATCGCCGCATCCTGCCGATATCGACCCCATGCTGCGGACGTTCATCCTGCTCCTGAACGTTGTCGTCGCGCTCACCTGGGCCGCGACAGCGTCCAGCTCGTTTCCCACGCCTCTTTCCCAGCCCGTGCCTCAGTGCGCAGACGCGGAGGCCGGCTGCGAGGACGACGAGCTCGGTTTCGACGACGAGGAGGTCGCCGACGAGGAGGAGCCGTTCGAGGACGAGGACCTCTCGGAGTTCGACCTTGACGGCGACGGCTCGAACGACTTCGAGGACGGCGACGACGACGGCGACGAGAGCGAGGACTTCGAGGACTTCGACGACGACAACGACGGGATCGAGGACGCCGACGACCGAGACGCCGACGACGACGGCGAGGTCGACACGAAGGACGGCGACGACGACAACGACGGTGTCACCGACGCGAAGGACTGCGACCGCGACAACGACGGCGTGGTCGACTCGAAGGACCGCGACGACGACGGCGACGGAATCGCGGACGCGAAGGACTACGACGACGACAATGACGGCATCGCCGACCGCAAGGACTTCGACGACGACAACGACGGGATCGCCGACCGGACCGACCCCGACAACGAGAACGACGGCGTCGGCGACCTGAAGGACGCGGACGACGACAACGACTCGGTCCCCGACGTGCGCGACCTCGACTTCGACAACGACGGGTCTGCTGCCGCGAAGGACGGGGACGACGACGGCGACGGAATCGCGGACACGAAGGACTCGGATGACGACAACGACGGTCTCGCCGACCGCCCCGACGCCGACGACGACAACGACGGCGTCCCCGACACCCGCGAGCTCAGGGCGAAGTCGGCAAAGACACGCTGACTCGCAGCCCAGGCCGAACAGATCCTTGGGAGCGGCTCGGGAGGCCGGCCCTGCCGGCCGGGAGGCGCCGCGGCCGGTGGCGCTAGGTCAGGTGGAAGTAGAGGGCGTAGAGAAGCTCGACGGCGGGATTCGAGGTGTGGACGGCGACGTCGGCCGGCACGTCGAGCAGCGCCTCGGAGTAGTTGAAGACGATCTTGATGCCGGCGTCGACCAGGTCGTCGGCGGCCTGTTGGGCGCTGTCGGCCGGCACCGCGATCACGCCGACGATGATGTTGTGCTCCCGCACCGCGTCGGGCAACTGCGCGTAGGGCCGGACGGCGAGGCTGCCGATCGAGCGGCCGGTCTTGTCCGGATCGATGTCGAGGACGGCGGCGATGTTGATCCCGTGCTCGGCGAAGATCGGCGAGCTGGCGATCGCCTGGCCGAGGCGGCCGGCGCCGATCAGGGCGAGGTTGTGCTGGCCCTGCGTCCGGAGGATCCGCCGGATCTCGCCGAGGAGCGACTCGATGTTGTAGCCGACCCCGCGCTTCCCGAACTTGCCGAAGCCGGAGAGGTCACGCCGGATCTGGGTCGCGTTGATGTTCGTGTAGTCCGAGATCTCCTGCGAGGAGATCCGGTCCTTGCCCATCTTCTTCGCCTGTGTCAGCACCTGCAGGTACCGGCTCAGGCGCGCGGCCACGCCGACGGTCAATCGTTCAGCCACTACGCTCCTTCTCCAGTCGCTTGTGACACAGCGGCACATGATGCCAGCGACCCGCCGGCCCGGCGCCGGGGAACCGTCAGGCGAGGAGCGCCCGCAGGGCCTCGGCGTCCACGAAGTAGGCGAACGCGCGCTCACCGTCCACCTCGACGACGGGCAGCGAGGGGCGGTACTCCGCCTCCAGGGCCGGGTCGTCCGAGATATCGACGACCTCGAAGTCGTCCCCGCAGGCCTCACGCACCGCTGCGAGCGCCGGCTCGCAGAGCGAACAGCCCGGAGCCGTGTAGACGACGACGCGGCTCAGGGGTAGAGGCCGCGCGTGTTCGATGCCTCGGCGACGCGGCGCACGGCGAGGCCGTAGGCGGCCGTCCGCATGCTCGTCCCGTGCTGCTGGCGCATCTCCCAGGTCTCGGCAAAGGCACGCGAAACGATCTCGCCCAGCCGCTCGTTCACCTCGTCCTCGCGCCAGAAGTACTCCTGCAAGCCCTGGACCCACTCGAAGTAGGAGACGACGACCCCGCCCGCGTTCGCGAGCACATCGGGGAGGACGACGACGCCCCGGTCATCGAGGATCTCGTCTGCGCCCGGCGTCACGGGGCCGTTGGCGCCCTCACAGATGATCCGGGCCCGCACCGTGTGGGCGTTCTCGGCGGTCAGCACCTGCTCGAGCGCGCAGGGCGTCAGCACGTCGCACGGGAGCGCCAGGAGCTCGTCGTTCGTGACCGCGTCGGCGCCGCGGAAGCCCTCGAAGGTGCCGTGCTCGCCCTTGTAGGCCAGGGCGGATGAGACATCGAGCCCGTCGGGGGCGTGGAGGCCGCCCTTCGAGTCGGAGATCGCGACGACGAGTGCGCCCTCCTCGGTCAGCATCCGGGCGAGGTTCCCGCCCACCTTGCCAGCGCCCTGGATCGCGACCTTCACGCCCTCGATCCCGCGGCCCTCCTCGCGGAGCACCGACTCGATGCAGAAGAGGGCGCCGCGCGAGGTGGCCCCGGTGCGGCCGAGCGAGCCCCCGATCGCGAGCGGCTTGCCGGTCACGACGCCGAGCACGGAGTGCCCCTTGTTCATCGAGAAGGTGTCGAAGATCCAGGCCATCACGCTCTCGTCGGTGCCGA
>JBDSOJ010000052.1:0-17599 GCA_039914895.1 Gaiellaceae bacterium | reverse complement strand
TACACGGACGCGAGAAAGACGACGATCAGACCGACCATGACGGCGCCGACGACGGTGAGCAGGCCGACCGCCACGTCGCCGGCGCTGATGTCCCGCTCGCGCATGAGTTGACCGAACCATCGCCCGGTTGCCCGCGCGGCACGGATCAGCAAGCCCGCGCTTCCCCTTGAGACCCGGATCACGCGCTCGCCGGAGCGGGGGACCGACACTCTGAGCCGATCCGTCGCTCCGGACGCCGCCACACCGAGAAACCGCATCGAGGCTTGCGCCGCGGGCATGCCGACCGAGCTCTTGCCGATGCGGATCGATCCTGGGTTGATCGATCCTGGGTTGCCGAACGCCACCGACTCACCCGCGATCCTGATCGCCTGGGGACGGCGTCCTCGGAGCAGCAGCAACGCACAGCCGGCGGCCACGATCAGCCCGATCGCAGGCAGCAGCAGCAGCAACAGCGGCTGGCCCGTCCAGCCGTCGGCCGCGCTCTCCGCATCCCGCACCTTCGTCGCCCCCGGTGCCTTGGCAGGCGCCCGCACGGGGGTCGGCTCCCACGGGGCGGCACCAGGATTCCGAGCGACCCAGCTCTTGTAGCTCAGCCCCTTCGACCTCAGATAGCCGTTGAATTCCTGCTTCGACGCATAGGTCGTTCCGCCCCACTCCAGTCCAGGCTCCCGCTTCGGCTGCGTCGACCAGGTCGCCACGATGAGAAGCCCGGCCAGGACCACGCTGAAGAGCGCCACCGACCCCTTCGCGAATCCGGCAATGTCCGGACGCTGCGAGCGCAACAGCAGGAGCGCGCCAGCCGTCGCCAGCAGCCATGCCAACGATTGCACCACCTTCGTCGACGCTCGCACCGTGATCGCCCCGACGGTGAGCTCGCCCGGCTCCCACGGCGCGGCACCGGGGTTCCGCGCCAGCCACGTCTCGTAGCTGAGCCCCTTCGACTTCAGATAGCCCTTGAACTCCTGCTCGCTGGAGTAGACCGTGTCGCCCCAGAGGAGCCCGCTCTCATCGCTCGACTGCGTGCCGAACCAGATCGCGCCGACGAGCAGAACGGCCAGAGCCGCACTGAACAACCCGACCCCGTACGCCTTCACCACAGCTTCAGTATCCGACGCTGCAACATCCGTTTCAAGTCTTATCCCCCCCGACCGCAGGGCGAAAGCGATCCAGAACATGACACTAGCTAAATGCGGACGCACGCTCGGACGCGGCGACGCGACCCCCGAAAGGGGGACTCGAGGCTCGCCGCTCGGGGCCACAGTGAGTGTGGGCGCGCCCCTGCGACCGAGCCGCCCGAGTCTGCCCCCGCTCATGCGGAGGCGCTCGTGGTCAACGATCGCGTCGTGGGAGTGCCGCAGCTCCTGCTGGGCGCGCCCGCTTTACGCCCTTTCAGCCGGCGGAGTCGAGAAAGCGGAAGAGCGCCTCGGCGACGCACGCGGGCTTCTCCTGCCCCTCGAGCTCGATCGTCGCTGCGATCCGAGCCTGCTTGCCGGACGCGACCGCCTCCACGTCCTCGATCCTGAAACGGCCGCGGATGCGCGCGCCCGCGGGCACGGGCGACGTGAAGCGGACTCGGTTGAGGCCGTAGTTGACGGTCATCCCGTAGCCCTCGAGCGGTGGCAGCGCCTCGGCGAACATCGGCACGATGAGCGAGAGCGTCAGAAAGCCGTGCGCGATCGTCGTCCCGAACGGTCCGGACGCCGCGGCTTCGGGATCGGTGTGGATCCACTGCGCGTCGTCGGTCGCGTGTGCAAACTCGTCGATCCGCTGCTGCTCGATCGCGCGCCACTCGGAGACGAGCTCCTTGCCGACGAGATCCTCGATCACCATCTGATCACCGAGGCCGCCCAGGTGTAGCCGGTGCCGGCCGCGAGCAGCAGCACGAGGTCGCCCTCCGACAGCTCGTCGGCGCGCGAAGCCCGGTCGAGCGCGAGCAGGGAGTCGACGCCGCTCATGTGGCCGGTGTCGTCGAGATACGCGGCGCGCGGGCTCCCGAGCGCGGCGACGATCGCGTCGTGCATCGAGCGCTTCATGTGGATCCCGCAGAGGTACGAGACGTCCTCCAGCGTCGCCTCCGAGCGCTCGAGCGCACCGCGGGCGGCGGCGACGAAGTTCGGCAGGCTGACCTCGTCCAGGCCACCCTTCATCTGCGCCGGATCGGCGACGTCGAGGAAGTGCCGCCGGCCGGCGACGCTCTCCGCCGACGCCGGCTCGACCGACCCGCCCGCCGGCACCTTCACCTGGAGCGAGAAGGAACCGTCCGTGAGCGCGTGGCAGCCGAGCAGCTCGTGCCCGCCGTCACGCGTCAGCAGCCCGGCAACCGCTCCGTCGCCGAAGTTGAACATGAAGCGCGACCGCTCGTTCGAATAGTCGAGCAGGTGCGACTCGCGGCAGGCGGCGACGATCAGGACATTGCGCACCTCCGGCTCCGCGAGCAGGAAGTTACGCGCGAGCCGCAGCGCGACAGGCGTGCCGCAGGAGACGTTCGCGTACTCGAGCGCGTAGGCGTTGTCGCAGCCGAGCCGGTGGGCGATCCACGGCGCCGCCTGCCAGACGGGATAGTCCTTCCAGAGCGAGCCGTAGTAGATGACGACGTCGATCCCCGCCGGGTCGACGTCGTGCTGGCCGAGCAGCCGCGCCGCCGCCTCGACCGACATGTCGCTGACGTGCTCGTCGGCCGCCGCGATGTGCTTCCCACGCAGGCCGAACTTCTCCACGATCACCTGCTCCGGGATCCCGCTTGCATCCGCGATCTCGGCAGCCGTCATCCATGCGTCCGGGAGATAGGTCGCCGTTGCGGCGAGCCCGATCACGGGTCGAGGTCCTTCGCTCCGATCGCGCGGACGATGATCCGGGCCAGCTCGTCGAAGACCCGCTCGGGCATCCCCTGCTCGCCGTTCCAGAGGATCCAGCGCATGCCGACGAGCTCGCCGATTCCCATCAGGCTCCAGGCGAGCACCTCCGCGTCACCGCGCACCACCTCGCCAGCCTCCATCGCCTGCTCGAGCCCGGCCGCGTACGGGCGCAGCAGCCGGTCGTAGTGGGTGACGAGCGTCTCGGGCGAGACGAACTCGGCCTGACGGATGATCCGGTAGAGGGCCCGATGCTCGGCCGTGAAGCGGAAGAAGGCGCCGAAGCCGAGCAGCTCCCGCTCCGAGCGCGTCGCCCCCTGCTCGGCCGCCTCGGTCATCGCTTGCCGAACGCGCGCGTTCAGGTCGAGCACGACCTCGTCGAAGACCTGCTTCTTGCCCTGGAAGTAGAGGTAGAAGGTGCCCTGGCCGACGCCGGCGGCCTCGGTGATCTTGACGATCGAGGCGTCGTGGTAGCCGACCTCGGCGAAGATCCGCTCGGCTGCGTCGAGCAGCTTCTGGCGCGTCCGCTCGCCGCGTGCGGTCAGCTGCTTCATCGGGCCAGCTCCGCGAGCGCGGACTTGACGACCTTGTCGAGCGCGTTCCGCGGCAGCGATTCGACGAAACGCACGCCCTTCGGCACCTTGTAGCGCGCGAGCCGGCCGCGGCAATGCGTGAGCAGTTCCTCCTCCGTCGCCTCGCCGCGGAGGACGACGAACGCGAGGCACGCCTCCCCCCAGCGCTCGTCCGCGACGCCGACGACCGCTGCCTCCTTCACGGCCGGGTGCTCGTGGAGCACGTTCTCGATCTCGGCCGGATAGACGTTCTCGCCGCCGGAGATGACCATGTCCTTCGTCCTGCCGACGATCCGGTAATAGCCCTCGTCGTCGCGCGCGGCGATGTCGCCGGTGACGAGCCACCCGTCCACGAACGCTGCCGCTGTCGCGCCGGCGTTGCGCCAGTAGCCGGCGAAGACGTTCGGCCCTTTCACGAGCAACTCGCCCTCGGCCGCCCCGTCGAGCAGGCCGCCGGTCTCGGTGTCGCGCAACGCCACGTCGACGTGCGGGTAGGGCTTGCCGGCGAAGCCGCGCTTTCGGGCAGCATCCTCGGGCGGGAGGCAGAGGACGTTCGGTGCCGCCTCGGTCAGCCCGTAGCCCTGGACGATCTCGACGCCGCGCTCGTGCCAGGTCTCGAGCAGCGCTTCGGGCATCGGCGCACCGCCGACCACCGCGCGGCGCAGCGTCCAGAGCTCCGCGCCCGCGAAGCCCGGATCCTGGGCCATGAAGAGGTACGTTGCGGGCACACCCATCATCGTCGTCACGCGCTTCTCGGCGATCAGGGCGAGAGCGCGAGCGGGATCGAAGGCGGGCTCGAGCACGACCGTGGCGCCCTTCCACCAGGCCAGCAGCGGCTGCACGTTCCAGCCGCCGACGTGGAATTGCGGCAGCACCTGCAGGACGGTGTCCTCAGCCGAGACGCCGGCGACACGATCGAACGAGAGGTTCGTCCAGAAGCAGTTCGCGTGCGTCAACAGCGCGCCCTTCGGCTTCCCCGTCGTGCCCGAGGTGTAGACGAGCAGCAGCCCGTCGTCGTCGGAGGGCTTGTGCTGAATCAACACAAACCCCTCTTCCTTCCCGCCGCCGCCGCCGTCGGCGGAGAGCTTGTGTTGATTCAACACAAGCTCCTCGAGCCCGGCGGTGCGGTCGTGCAGGGTCGCGCCAAGCTCTGCCCACTCGTCCGAGCAGAGCAGGACGGCCGGCTCGGCGTCCTCGAGCTGGTAGCGCAGCTCGGGCGGCGCGAGACGGGTGTTCAGCGGCATCAGGATCAGGCCGGCCTTCGCGCAGGCGAAGAAGACGACGACGTGCTCGGTGCTCGTGCCCGTCAGCGTCGCAACGCGGTCGCCCCGGACGAGCCCAGTCTCGACGAAGCCGGCCGCGAGGCGGTCAGAGCGCTCGTCGAGCTCGGCGTAGGTCGTCTTGGTGCCGCGATAGTCGATCGCCACGCGGGTGGGCGTCGTCCGGGCGCGATCGCTGATCCAGCGGTCGAGGGTCAGCACAGGAACGCCTCCAGCTCGGCGACGAAGCGATCGGGGTCCTGCCACATGAAGACGTGTCCCGCCCCGGCGTAGATCGAGAGCTGCGCGTCCGGGATCGCAGCCGCGAGAAGCTCGCTGTTCCGGGGGTCGACGACGACGTCGCCGTCGCCCGTCTGCACGAGCACCGGCATCGCCAGCTCGCCGAGCCGCTCGTGCACATCGAAGGTGCCGACGGCCGCGGCCTGCGCGGCCCACGCCTCGAAGCCCTGCGCCGTCCGCTCGCGGTGGACGAGGATCCGATCGACGATCTCAGGACGTGCGTCCGGCTCGAGCGCGTTCTCGACATACTCGCGAAGAGTCGCGCGCGCCAGCATCAGGTCGACGGTCCGTTGCGGCGGCGGGAAGGACTGGGCGCCTCCCGGCGTCGTGCACGCGAGCACGAGCCGGTCGACCCGCCCCGGGTGGTCGAGCGCGAGCTGCTGCGCGACGATGCCGCCGAGACTCGTGCCGACGACATGCGTCCGCTCGACGCCCGCCTCGTCGAGCACCTGTACCGCATCCTGCGCCAGCTCCTCGGTCGTGTACGGGCCGGGCGGCGCGTCGCTCTCGCCGATGCCACGGTTGTCGAAGAGGATCACGTCGAACGAGCGCGCGAGCGGCTCGACGACCGGCTCCCAGCCCCAGCGGGCGTAGCCGAGCCCGTGGATCAGGAGCAGCGGCGGCCCGCTTCCGTGACGCTCCCAGCCGATCTTCATCGCGTCTCCAGCCCGGCGCTGCGCCGTAGCAAGCGCAGCCGGCGGCCGAGGCTCGCGAGCCCGCCGGGGACGAAGAAGACGAGCAGGATGAAGAGCGTGCCGAGGATGAAGAGCGGCTCCGAGAGCGGCGTCTCGAGCACGGACGGCAGCCCTTCGACCGTGGACGAGCCGGAGAGCGTGCCGAGCCGCTGATCGGCCAGCGTGTAGAGGAAGCCGCCGAGCAGCGCCCCGTAGCGCGTGCCGGCGCCGCCGATCACGACCATCACGAGCAGCGTCAGTGTGAAACTCGCCGTCGTCACCTGCGGCGAGGCGCCGGTGCCGAGCACGAACAGCCAGACGACGCCGCCGATCGTGGCGAGGAAGGATGCGAGCACGAACGCGAGCAGCTTGAACCGGAACGGCTGTAGCCCGATCACCTCGACGCGGCGCTCGTTCTCGCGGATCGCCTCGAGAACGTGGCCGGGCGAGCTCGCCACCGCCCAGCGCACGATCACGAACACGACCGCCGCGTAGCCGAGCGCCAGCCAGTAGAGGTTCCTCGTGTTCAGGACGCCGACGAAGAAATCCGGGATCGGCTCGAAGTTGAGCCCGAGGCCCTCCTCGCCGCCCGTCAGCTCGTCCGGATTCTTCTGCACGAGCACCTGACCGGCCTGCGCGAACGCGAGCGTCACCATCGCGAACGCGATCCCGCCGACGCGGAGGCTGATCGCGCCGAGCACGAGCGGCACCACGATCCCGACGCCGGCCACGACCAGCAGCGTCTGCACGAGCCCCCACTCCCACTTCGTCAGCGCGATCGTCGTCAGGTAGACGCCGAGCGCGAAGTAGAGCGCGTGCCCGAACGAGAGCAGGCCCGTGGTGCCGAAGAGCAGGTCGTAGGTGAGCGCGACGCCCGCGAAGACGAGGCAGAGCGCGAGCAATCCGAGCGTTCCGGGGCTGTCGAGCGGACCGCCGAAGAGCACGGGGATGTCGAGCGAGAGCAGCGGCACGACCGCGAGCAGCGCGAGCAGCGCAGCCGGGACCAGGAGCGGACGTAGGCGGCTCAATGCGCCACCTTCGGGGCGAGCCCCTCGGGCTTCAGCAGCAGCACGATCGCCAGCAGGAGCACGACCGCGAGGTCGCCGAGCCCGCTGGAGGCGTAGTAGTTCGCGTACTGCTGGATCAGCCCGACGGCGACGGCGGCGACGGCTGTGCCGCCGATCGAGCCAAAGCCACCGATGACGACGACGATGAAGGCGAAGATCAGCAGCGAGGTGCCGCGGCCGGGGTCGACGACGCCGAAGTAGACGCCCGAGAGCACGCCCGCGAGCGCCGCCAGCGCGCCGCCGATCGCGAAGACGAGCGTGAACGCCCTGCGCACGTCGATGCCGAGCGCCGTCACCATCGCACGGTTCTCGACGCCGGCGCGGATGATCAGCCCGTAGCGCGTGAAGCGGAGGAAGGCGTTCAGGCCGACGAGCACGACGGCGGCGGCGGCGATCTCGACGAAACGGTCGTTCGGGATCGAGGCGCCGAGGATCGAGGTCGTGTCGATCAGCCAGGACGGCACCGGGAACGGCCGCGCGTCGAAGCCCCAGATCGCCTCGACGAGGGCGTTCAGCACCAGCGCGAGGCCCACGGTGACGAGCACCTGCTCGATCGGGCGCCGGTAGAGCGGCCGGATCAGGACGAGCTCGATCAGGGCTGCGAGCACGGCGCCGACGGCGATCCCGAAGAGCGCACCGGCGAGCAGCTTCGTCCCCGGGCCGCCGTCGACCTTCGTCGACATCCACCAGGTGGCGTAGGCACCAACGGTGAGCAGCGCCCCGTGCGCGAAGTTGAGCACGCCCATCAGGCCGTAGATCAGCGAGAGGCCGGACGCGATCAGGAAGTACATGGCGCCGAGCCCGAGCCCGGTGATCGTCAGCAACACGAAAGTGCTCAATGCGATCCCCCCGCGACGCCGAGCAGCGCGCGCACTCGGTCCGGGTCGCCGAGCAGCTCCGCCGCCGGCCCCGCGTGGACGACCGTGCCCATGTCGAGCACGACCACCTGCTGGGCCACGCGCGCGACGACGGCGAGGTTCTGCTCGACGAGCAGGACGGTCGTCAGCTCGGCGGCGCGCTCGAGCGCAGCAGCGACATCCGTGACAAGCAGCGGCGCGAGCCCCTTGGTCGGCTCGTCGACGAGCAGCACCGGGTTGTCGTTCAGGAGCGCCCGCGCGATCGCGACCATCTGCTGCTGGCCGCCCGAGAGCGTCCCCGCGCGCTGCGCGCCGCGCTGCTTCAGTTCCGGGAAGAGCTCGTAGACGAGCCCGTAACGGGCGTTCGGCCCGCGCTCGGCGAGCCGCAGGTTCTCGTCCACGGTCAAGCCGGCGAAGACGTCGCGGTCCTCGGGCACGTAACCGACGCCGCGCCGAACGATCGCGTGCGTCTGCAGCCGTGTCGTGTCCTCGCCCGCGAGCGTCACCGTGCCGCGGCGCGGGACGAGGCCCATCATCGCCCTCAGCGTCGTCGTCTTGCCGACGCCGTTCCGGCCCAGCAGCGCCGTGACGCCGCCCTCCGGGACCTCGAACGAAACGCCCTGGAGCACGTGCGACTCGCCCAGGTAGACGTGCAGGTCGTCGACCCGGATCAGCGGCGTGGTCGCGACCACGGTCACAGCGGCTCTCCGAGGTACGCCGTCTGGACGGTCTCGTTCGCCATCACCGCAGCGGGCTCGTCGAAGGCGAGCAGCGCTCCATGGTGCATGACCGCGATCCGCTCGGCGAGGCCGATCACGACCTCCATCCGGTGCTCCACCATCAGCACCGTCTTGCCTTCCTCGCGGTGCACCGAGCGGATCAGCTCGACGAGCTCGTCGACGTCCTCGGCCGAGACGCCGGCCATCGGCTCGTCGAGGAGGATCACGTCGGGCCGGCTTGCGAGCAGCATCGCCAGCTCGAGCTTCCGCTTGTCGCCGTGCGAGAGCAGCCCTGCCGGCCAGAGCATCCGCGCGCCGAGCCCGACCCTGACGAGCGCGTCGTTCGCCCGCTCCAGCGCCTCCCGCACAGAGGCCGCGCGCCGCCAGATCCGGAGCGAGCCGCCGAGCTGCGCCTCCGCGGCCAGCCGGACGTTCTCGTGCACCGAGAGGAGCGGGAAGACGCTCGAGACCTGGAACGTGCGGCCCAGACCCGCGCGGGCGCGGCGATACGGTGGCTCGCCCGTGACGTCGCGACCGTGCAGCTCGACGCTTCCCGCGGTCGGCCGCATCAGCCCGGAGAGCAGGTTGAAGAGCGTCGTCTTGCCGGCGCCGTTCGGCCCGATGATGCCGACAAGCTCGCCCGCGCGGACCTCGAGCGAGACATCGGCGACGATCTGAGCGCCGCCGATGTCGAGCCCGAGGTTCCGCGTCGCGAGGATCGGTGTGGGAGGGGTGCCCACGATCCTCCGAGCGCGAATCGCCGCTAGCGCTTCTCCGGCGGGGCGACGAACTGCCCCTTGATCCGGGAGATCACCTTCGGCTGCCACTTCCCGTTCGCCTGCTTGACCAGCTTGACCTGGAACATCGGCTGGATCATCGCGTGGTCCGAGGCGCGGATCGACTGCTGCCCCTTCGGGCCGACGAAGTTCCAGCCCTCGAGCGCGCCGATCATCTTGTCGACGTTGTCGCCCTTCGCGCCCGTCAGCGCCTGCACCATCATCTGGCCGGCGACGAACCCGTCCGGCGTGAAGATGTCCGGCGCCTGGCCCCGCTTCCGCATCGAGCTGACGAGGAAGTCGTTCACCTTGTTCTGCGGCGCCGTGTAGACATAGTGCGAGAGGAAGTCGATCTTCGCCGCGACGTCACCGAACGCGGTCCAGGCGGCACGCTCGGGGAGCCCGGTCGTGATCTTGTTCGAGACGCCGAAGACGCCCTGCTGCTCGAGCGCACGCCACATCGCCGGGGCGGTGGTGCCGGCCCAGGCGACGAAGAGCAGGTCGGGGTTCGCCTGCTTCGCCTGCTGGGCGAACGGCGTGAAGTCCTGCGCCGAGAGCGGCACGAGTAGCCGGCCGACGCTGTGGCCCTGGCCGATGACAGCGTTGACGGCTGCGTAGTTGCCGGCGCCGAAGGCCGAGTCCTGTGCGAAGACCGTGATCTTCTTGCCGACGCCGCGCAGGAAGGTCGCCGAGGTCTTGACGTCCTGGTAGGTCTGGCGGCCGGAGCGGAACGTGTACTTGTTGATCCCGGTGATCGCATCCGAGGCCGCGGGACCGGAGATGAAGAGCACCTTGTTCTGCTCCGCGAGCGGCGCCATCTGGAGCGCGACGCCCGAGGAGACGCTGCCGGCGAGGATCTTGTAGCCCTTGCCGATCAGGTCACGCCCGGCGGCGACGGCCTTCGTCGGATCGGTGCCGTCGTCGACGATCGTCAGCTCGATCGGACGGCCGTTCACCTTCATCGTGCCCTTGGTCGCGTACGCCAGCCCGTAACGCAGACCCTGGATGTACTCGGCGCCGTACGCGGCCAGCAGGCCGGTGCGCGAGTAGACGATCCCGATCTTGTACGGAGCTGCCGCGGCCGTGCCGGTGGCTGCCTCCGTGCGTGCCTGCGCGCCGCCCGCGAACGTCGCGAGTACCGTTGCTACCGCCGCGAGTGTCGCGACGCCACGCCAATGCCTTGCCTGCATCTCCCTGACCTCCATGAGCAAACGTGGATAAACCTGAGACCCGATTCAGGTCTTACGTTACGACGCCGCCCCACGCGGTGTCAAGGTCTGTTGACGACGGCGTCAGACGCCGAGCTCGTGCAGCAACGGAGCCGTGTCGAGCGGCTCGTAGCCGATCCGGGCCGCGATCTCCTCGCTCGTCGGCCGGGTTCCCTCGCGCCAGAGCTGCCGCAGCCGCTCGCCCGTCTCGGGCCGGCGCCACCAGTCGTCCCCCACCTCCCGCACGAGAAACTGCCGTAGCTGCGCCGAGCGGATCCACGCCCGCAGGTAGTCGGCGGAGTAGAAGCCCGAGTCCAGGTCCGAGAGGTAGTTCTCGCGCGGATACCTGATCCCGGTCGCCTCGGTCAGACGCTCCGAGTAGCCGTCCGGCGTGCCCCCGTCCTCGGCGAAGCGGCCCCAGAAGTCGAGCTCGAACGCGAGCTTCGCGGCGTAGCGGCGGAAGAGGAGCGCCTCGAGGAAAACGGTCGCCTCCGCGTTCTCGGCCGCCTGCTCGTCCGTGAGGTCGAAGTGGTGAGCGTGCCAGGCGGGCTCGCGCGAGATCGCCTCGAGGATGTACGAGTAGATCTCCGTCAGCGCGTGGTCGCGCGAGAGCTTGCGGAACGTGTACGGCAGCTCGGGGTCGACGCTCGCGTAGTGGAGCGCGTGACCGGCCTCGTGCAGGAACGCCTGGTAGTCGTGCAGGCCGCCTTGGGCGCGGGTGATCAGGTGGACGACGTTCGGCGGATCGGACGCGATCACGCAGGCGCGCGGCGACTTCTGCGGCCGGTCGTCGAGGTCGAGCCTGATTCCGGGCATGGCGCTCATGTCGAGGCCGAGCGCGTTCAGGGTTGCCACGCAGACCTCCACCGCGCGCTCCTTGGTGTACGTCTGCTCGAGCGGCGAGAGCCGCCGCAGGTAGCTGGTGTGGTTCGAGGTCGGGACGTCCTCGCGCTCCGGGCCGAGCAGCTTGTCGAACCAGCGCTGTCGCATCCGACCGTAGACGTCCGCCGAGGCGCGCGCCGCGTCGTCGAGCGCGTGCTCGAGCTCGTGCAGCGAGATTCCCTTCTCCTCGCTGTTTCGTAGGATCCCGTCGGGCTCCCCGGAGAGCTCCGCCTCGAGCGCCTCGCCCGCCGCGAGCAGCTCGCGCCGCTCGTCGTTGAACTGTGCGCTCTCCGCGTTGACGAGCGAGCCGAGCTGATCGCGGTCGCCGTAGGCCGAGAGGACGGCGAGCCTCGCCTGCGCGGCCCGCAACGGCAGCTCCTCGCCCCGCCAGTCGATGCGCGCGGCCAGGATCCGGTTCTCGAGCTCGTCCTCGCGCGCAGCCAGTTCGCCCGACACGATCCCGGACTCGCAGGTCTTGCGGAGCCGGTAAAGCAGCTCGCGCTCGTCGTCGTCAGCGGCGTCCTCCGCGTCGCGCAGGACGTCCAGCTGGCCGAGCGAGAAGAGGTCGCGGTAGCGCTCGACGATCGCGGCCTGCTCGGATGTCTCCTTCTCGCCGACGCGCACCGCCCGGCCTTCCTCGGAGCGCTCGAAGAGGTAGCGCGCAAGGCGTTCCTCATACTCGATCGGCGTTCTGACCCCCGTGACGCTCACCTGCCGGCGAGCCTACCGCACGAGGGAGCCGGCGACCGCTGCCGCAAGCCGCTTCAGCTCGAACGGCTTCCCCAGCACGCCGTCCACCCGTGCCCGCAGCTCGAGAGACACCTCGCTCGTCCCCGACAGGAGCACAACCCGCGTCGGCAGGTCGAGCGCGCCGATCTCGTCCAGCAGGTCGAGGCCATCGTCCGCGCCGACATGGATGTCGAGCAGGATCACGTCCGGCGTCGCGCGCTCGATCTCCCGCCGTGCCTCGTCCAGCGTCGCCGCCTCGCGAACGTGGTGGCCGTCGAGCTCGAGATTGACGCGGCAGAGCAGACGGAGCGAGCGCTCATCGTCCACCACGAGCACGTCCTTGACGCGCTGCCCCCCGTGTCCGCCCATCGGGCCGCACTGTATCCGCTGCGTAACGTTTCCGGGCGCGCGTTCGTTTCCTCCTTGAAAATGGGGAACCAAAAACACTCAAAGGAGACGAAGAAAGCGATCGAGGCCGCCGGGGACGATCGGGTGCTGCCGGCGCCGAGCACGAGCTATCGCCGGCGGTCGTGGGTGGAGTTCCAGCGTGCGCTCGACCCGCTCGCGCCGATCAAGCGGCCGCCGCCGCCGAAGCTCTGAGCCGCGCGAGCGACTCGTCACGGCCGAGCAGCTCCAGGCTCTCGTAGAGACCCGGCGAGACCTTCGACCCCGTCACCGCGACTCGGATCGGCTGAAACGCCTGGCGCGGCTTCATCCCCAACCTCTCCGTCAGCCGCTTCAGCGCCGACTCGAGCTGCTCCGCGCTCCAAGACTGAATCTGTTCGAGCGCCTCGACAGTCGCGGTGAGCACGGCACGGTCGAGCAGGGCCGGGTCCGGCTCCACATCGTGGAAGAGGAAGCCGGCGAAGTCGGGGAACTCCTCGAGCTTGGCGATCTTCTCCTGGACGAGCGGCGCGGCGGCACGGATCCGCTCCTCCGGCCAGTCGTGGCCCTGCTCGCGTAGATACGCGGTCAGCGCCTCGGCGTAATCCGCGGGCGGCAGCTCACGCAGGTAGACCCCGTTCACCCAGTCGAGCTTGTCGTAGTCGAACGTCGCCGGGCTCGCGCCGACCCGCTCGAGCGTGAAGCGCTCGGTCAGCTCGGCTCCCGACATCACCGTCGTCTCGCCGTCCGGCGCCCAGCCGAGCAGGGCGACGAAGTTCATGATCGCCTCGGGCAGGTAGCCGGCCTGGCGGAAGTCGTCGACCGAGACAGAGCCGTGCCGCTTCGAGAGCCGCTTGCCGTCGGGGCCGTTGATCATCGGCACATGGGCGTAGGTCGGGATCGCCACGCCGAGGGCGGAGAGGATCTGGATCTGCTTCGGCGTGTTCGAGATGTGGTCGTCGCCCCGGATCACGTGCGTGATCTCGTCGAGCCAGTCCTCCACGGGCGAGGCGAAGTTGTAGGTCGGCCGCCCGTCCGAGCGCAGGATCACCACATCTTCGAGCTCCGCGTTCGCGAACTCGATCCGGCCGCGGATCGCGTCGTCCCAGCCGATCGTCCCTTCATCGGGCATGCGGAAGCGGATCGCGCCCTCGTCCTCATAGGCCTTGCCTTCCTCGACCAGGCGGCGCGCCTCCTGTTGGCAGCGCTCGATCCGGTCGAGCTGGAAGGTCACCGGACCGTCCCAGTCGATCCCGACCCACTCGAGCGAGCGTTGGATCTGCTCGGTCGCGTCCGCAACCTCTCGCCCCGTGTCCGTGTTCTCGATCCGGAGCAGGCACTCGCCGCCGCGGCCGCGGGCGAAGAGCCAGTTGAAGAGAAAGGTGCGGACGCCGCCGATGTGGAGGAAGCCGGTGGGGCTCGGAGCCATGCGGACGCGGACGGGCATCAGCGCCTCGTCCGGTCTCCCGGCCGCGCCTGGCGCGTTCGCAGACCGAGCCAGGCAAGGACGCAGGGAGCGGCCATACGTTCATCGTATGGACGCGACCGAGTACGCCGCATGGCGAAGTGTCTGCGGGCGTGCCAGGTTCGGAGGGCGGGGCCGGACGAGGCGCCTAGCTAGGTTATCGGCGTGCTGTTCGGCGCCCATTGCGGAGGAGGGATCAAGGGCGCGCTCGACCGAGGGATCGAGATCGGCGCCGACGCCGTGCAACTCTTCGCGCAGAGCCCGCGGATGTGGCGCTTCCCCGCGCACGCCGAGCAGGACCTCGCCCGCTTCCGCGAGCGACGCGGCGAGGCCGGGATCGGCTCGGTGCTCGTGCATGCGCTCTATCTCTGCAATCTCGCCACCCCGGACGAGGTGATCTACAGCAAGAGCCTCGCGACGATGCGGGCGACCGTCGACGCCGCGTGCGCGATCGAGGCCGACGGCGTCGTCTTTCACGTCGGCTCGCACCTCGGCACCGGCTTCGAGGCGGGCTTCGAGCGCTGCGTGCCGGCGTTGCGGGAGGTGCTCGACCGTTGCTCCGACACGACCTGGCTCCTGCTCGAGAACTCGGCCGGCGCCGGCGGCACGATCGGCCGCTCGATCGACGAGCTGGCGGCGATCGTGGACGCGCTCGACGGCCACCCTCGCCTCGGTGTCTGCCTGGATTCGTGCCATCTCTACGTCTCCGGGGTCGACGTCGGCGAGCCGAAGATTGTGGCCTCCACGCTGAAGCAGGTGCAGGAGCGGATCGGGCTCGATCGCCTCCGCGCGCTGCACGTCAACGACGCGGCGGCGCCGCTCGGCTCGAACCGCGACCGGCACGCGAACGTGCTCGAGGGCGAGCTCGGCGAGAGGCTGGGCGCATTTCTCTCGCACAAGGCAGTGCAGGGCCTGGCGGCGGTGATGGAGACGCCAGGCCCGGAAGGCCACGGCCCTGATGCCGCCGAGCTACAGAAGCTGCGCGACCTGCACGCCCGCTGGACGAAGCGGTAGCGGCTCACGGAGGCTTGTGTTGATTCAACACAAGCTCGTTCGGCCGGCCCGCGCCGCGGTTGATCAGTCGGGTCAGTCGCGCGGGGTGATCTGCGCGAACACGCGGAAGCTCGGGCGCTCCCGCGGGACCTCGTGGAACTCCGGGTTCCGGCAGCCGAGCTCGTCGCCACGGCTCTCGTAGCAGGTCGCGACCTCGACCTTGCACATCGGCAGCGGCGCGCCGATCGCGCGGATGCCTCCGAACCCCTCGGTCCGCGCCTCGGCCGCGCGGAGCAGGTCGAGGTCGATCTCGACGCCGTAGACGCGTTGCATGCAACCGACGTACGTGTGACCCCAGGCCTCGTAAGCGTAGACGAACGGACACGAGCGCTCGATGCAGGCGCCCGGATAGACGACCTTGTCGCAGTGCACCTCGCACCGTCGGCACTCGACCTCGTCCTGAGGTCGGAGAGGGAGCTCGACGTGGGCCTGTGCAGCCTCATCCATGCACGGATTGTGATCATGGTTTCGATGCCCCGCAAGACTTGACAAACAACCAACTTTCAGGCACGACGTCGATCCGCCGGAACCGGCCGGCGCCGCTCGCCGCCTCGCTAGGATCGCCGGTTCATGATCCGGCGCGCCCTCTTCACCTCGGTGGCCTTTGCGCCGATCGTCGTTCTCCTCCACTACGCGCTCGATCTCGACGAAACGGTCGAGTTCGTCCTTTCGGCGGCAGCGCTCGTTCCGCTGGCGTGGCTGATCGGCGAGGCGACCGAGCACGCCGCGGAACACACTGGCCCGGGGATCGGCGGCTTCCTGAACGCCACCTTCGGCAACGCCCCCGAGCTGATCATCGCCCTGCTCGCCGTCAATCAGGGGCTGACGGAGGTCGTTCGGGGATCGCTGACCGGCTCGGTGATCGGGAACCTCCTGCTCGTCCTCGGCTTCTCGCTCCTGTTCGGCGGCCGAGGCGAGATCGACCGGCAGTCGAGCTTCCTGGCGCTCGGCCTCGTCGGGGTGACGACGCTGATCCTGCTGATCCCGTCGATCCCGGGCTGGGACGGCGACCCCGATCGCGATTCCCTCGTCGAGCTCTCGATCCCGGTCTCGATCGTGCTGCTGCTCGCGTATGTCGGGCTGACGTGGTACTCGCTCCGCCGCCACGCCGCGCTGCACATCGCGAGCGACGAGGAGATCGAGGGCTGGTCGCTGCGGGCGGCTCTCGTCGTCCTCGCGCTCGCAACGGTGGTCACGGCACTGGTCGCCGAGATCCTCGTCGGCACGCTCGAGGTCTTCTCGCACCAGGTCGGCCTGTCCGAGTTCTTCGTCGCAGCCGTGATCGTCGCGATCGTCGGCAACGCGGCCGAGCACGGTGGTGCGGTCGTCGTCGCCGCCCGCGGCAAGATCAAGCTCGCCGCCGAGATCGCGCTGGCATCGAGCGCGCAGGTCGCCGTCTTCCTGATCCCGGCGGTCGCTTTGCTGGCGCTCCTGATCGACCCGGTTGCGCTCGCGCTGCGCCAGGTCGAGATCGGTGCGCTCGCCGTCTCGGTGGTGGTGACGTCGATCCTGCTCGCCGACGGCCGCTCGAGCCGCCTGAAGGGCGTGCTCCTGATCGCGGTCTACATCGGCATCGCGATCGCGTTCTACGCGGTCGGCGATCGCTAGAAGGTCGAGGGCTCCCGCTTCAGCGCGTAGGTCGCGAAGTAGAGCTTCTCGCGGGAACGGCTCAACCAGGCGGTTGGGCCGATTTTTCTACCAGAACGTTCTACTGATCGTCGATTGCCGCGGCTTCAGCAGCGGTCCCGCAGACAAGAAGAAAGGGCGCCAAGGGGAGCGCCGCTTACAGCGGCGCTCCCCTGTATGTACCTGGATGCTCGTGGGTTTAGAGGTGCTCGCCGAACTCGGTGTAGAGCCAGTCGAGCGACCAGCTCCGATCGAGCCGGAAGACGCCGCCCGTGCCTGCGCAGTTGCCGTTGATCCCGAACGAGGTAACGCCGGCGAGGACGTTGGTGTCCCCGATGAAGTTGGGGCCGCCGGAGTCCCCGAAGCAGGTGCCCCCGGTGTGTGCGTTGTTCGACAGCAGGAGCGAGAAATCACCTGTGAACCCGGGAACGTTGATCTGGATCAGATGTGGATAGGCGACCATCCGCGTCAGTTCAGCCTCGACGAAGACAGGATTGATCTTCTGCAGCCCGTAGCCGACCGCCGTGAAGACGACTTCCTGCCTGCCACGCTTCGTTGCGAGCGTATCGAGCTGGTTTTCCTCTGGCAGAACGCCGTACTCCGCCATTACAACTGGAGAATCGAGCACCACAACCCCGAGGTCTCGGAAGAAAAACCTGTTCGGGTCATAATCTGGATGCGTGTACGGCGTCCCCGT
The DNA here is from genome assembly GCA_039914895.1 of Gaiellaceae bacterium. Classification (GTDB taxonomy): domain Bacteria; phylum Actinomycetota; class Thermoleophilia; order Gaiellales; family Gaiellaceae; genus Gaiellasilicea. Next base: position 479 of record JBDSOJ010000052.1, on the reverse strand, counting down.
TGCATCTGCGCCAACGCAGGGATAGCCCGTGACCTCTGGATTGTCGCAGCCAGCGCCGCCTCTGCGGACCGAGGTGTAGTTGGGATCGACCTCGAGCTCAGAGTCGAACCAGATGTCAACGGTAACCACGGGCTCCTCGTCCGTGGTGCAATGCCCGGCTGTCAGGAACAGCGTCGGTGACAAGAGCGTTCCCGAGCACCGGAAGAGAGGATTGCCGTCAGCGTCCTTGGCGACCATCAGGCCCACGAACGGGTGGCCTTCACCATCCGGCACGCCGTCAGTGATCGCGCTTGCCGGCGCCGCGCCGAGCGACAGAGCAGCGGTCAAGACAGCAAGCAGCAGCAGGACCTTCTTCATATGTCCCCCTAAGTAGAAGTAGCGCCGAATGGCGTAACCCCTCTAATGCCCCGGAGCAGGCGCCAAGAAACCATCAGCAGCTCCACGAGGTCTCGTTTTTGCGCCGCGCGGTGCGAGGGGGT
>JBDSOJ010000044.1:0-28140 GCA_039914895.1 Gaiellaceae bacterium | reverse complement strand
CACAACGGCGGCATGCTCGCCTTCGCGCCAAACGGACGCCTCCACTTCACGATGGGCGACGGCGGCGCCGGCGGCGATCCCGAGAACCGCTCCCAGAACATCCGCTCGTTCTTCGGCAAGCTGCTCTCGATCAACGTCGCCACCAAAGGCCTGCGGATCGAGGCGCTCGGCCTCCGGAACGCGTGGCGCTTCTCGTTCGACCGCGCCACCGACGACCTCTACCTCGGCGACGTCGGCCAGGGTGAGATCGAGGAGATCTCGTACTCGCCCGCGAAGAGCCCGGGGCTCGAGAACTTCGGCTGGGACGTCTACGAGGGCCGGTCGCGGTTCGAGAACAAGGCGCTCGGGCCCGGCAAGCTCGTCCAGCCGGTCGCCCAGTACACCCACGCGAACGGCTGCTCGGTCACGGGCGGTTACGTCTACCGCGGCTCGAAGGTGGCATTGCGGGGCCGCTACATCTACGGCGACTACTGCAGCGGGATCGTCTGGAGCTTCAAGCTCGCGGGCGGCAAGGCGACCGGGCTGCGCCGCGAGCCGTTCAAGGTCGAGAACCTGACCTCGTTCGGGCAGGACAACGCGGGCGAGCTCTACGCCGTCTCGCACGGCGGCACGATCTACCGCCTCACGCCCTGATCCGGGTTTGTTTCACCTGCGCGACGCACCACGCCGGTGAACCGGAGCGGTGCGCGATCTGCGACGACGAGCGCCAGTACGTCGGCCTCGACGGGCAGAAGTGGCTGACGCTGGAGGAGCTGCGGGCTGGTTACCGCTGCGTCGTGCGCGAGGACTCCGGTTACCTCGGCGTCGGCGTCGCACCGGAGCTCGCGATCGGCCAGCGGCTCCTGCTCGCCGAGTCGCCCGAGGGGAACGTGCTCTGGGACATGATCCCACTCGTCGACGACGCGGCCGTGGGGGCGGTGCGGGCGCGCGGTGAGGTCCGTGCGATCGCGATCTCGCACCCGCACTACTACTCCGGCATGGTCGAGTGGAGCAGGGCGCTCGGGGGCGTTCCGATCCTTCTCCACGAGGCCGACAGGGAGTGGATCATGCGGCCGGATCCGGCGATCGAGCTCTGGTCGGGCGACGTCAAGGAGCTGTGGGGCGGCTTGACCCTGCTCCGTCTCGGCGGCCACTATCCGGGCGGCACCGTCCTCCACGACGCGACTCGCCGAACGCTGCTCTCGGGAGACATCGTCCAGGTGATTCCGGATCGCCGCTTCGTCAGCTTCATGTGGAGCTACCCGAACCTGATCCCGCTTCCCGCCGCGGAGATCGAGCGGATCGCTGCCGCGCTCGAGCCGTGGGAGTTCGAGCGGATCCTCGGCGCGTGGTGGGAGCGACTCGTCCCGCACGAGGGCAACGAGGTCGTGCGGCGCTCGGCGGCACGCTACATGCGCGCTCTCGACGCGGCCAGGTAACAGACCGCTACCTGGCGACGCGGGCGACGGCGATGCTGCCGATCGGATCCTCGCCGAACCAGATCCGAATCCGGCCGTCGATCGTGCCCTTGCAGGTCGGATACGTCTCGACCCCGCCGCCGATCCGCTCGCCGGCGACACCTTCGCCGCAGCCGAGCTTGTAGGTACGCCGCGCCCTCCCGAGGTCGTCGCCGACAGCAACGCCTCGTAACGTTCGTGCCCGCTCGGTGACCATGATCGCGTAGACGCCTTCGGTGCCGATGAGAAAGGCGACGCCGTCGTACCGCAGCGACGTCTGCATCGTCGAGCCCGGCGGCCAGACACGAACGGCAGGGGGTCCGCCGACGTCGTGGAACTCGGAGTCCAGCGGGCTAAAGCCCGATCGCTTACCCGGGTCCCCGAAGACGCTCCGAACTTGCGCCTCGGTCGCGCCGAAACCTACGCCTCGGTACGACCCTGCACGTTCGTCAAGCAGCCGTCTCGGACCCGGCTCCTCGCCACCACAGCCGCCGAGCAGCACGGCCGCAAGCGTGCCGAGCAACAAGCTGTTACTTGGCACGGCGCACGCGCGGGCTCTGGCCGAGCGCGGCGTAGGCGAGCGCGTTCAGCGACTCGTTCAGGTTTCGCAGCTCGCGGGCCAGCAGTTGGAAGCCCTCGGCGTTCTCGGCGTGCCGGTTGAGGCGGGCGAGCTCGTCCGCGATCCGGTCGAGCCGCTCCAGCACCGCCTCGAACTGGCGGTCCGGCATCTCCTTCGCGTCCATGTGGCGAGAATAGCCGCCGATGCGCCTCTACTGGGAGCTCGCGCGGCGCGGCTATCGCCGCTATGCCGCCTATCCGGCCGCCACCGTGGCCGGCCTCTTCACGAACGTCTTCTTCGGCTTCCTACTGGCGTACATCCTCCTCGCCGTCTACGAGGAGACGAACCAGATCGGCGGCTACGACGTCCGGGACGCGATCGCGTACGTGTGGGTGAGTCAGGGCCTCTTCTCGGTCGTGGCGATCTTCGGCCCGAGCTGGTTCGAGCTCGCGTTGCGCGTCCGCAGTGGCGACGTCGCCACCGACCTGCAGCGGCCGCTCGACCTCCAGCACGCCGCCTTCGCCCAGGACGCCGGCCGGGCGTGGTACCAGCTCGTCTATCGAGCCGTGCCGCAGTTCCTGCTCGGCGCGCTCCTGTTCGAGATCACGGTTCCGGGCGCAGTGGCGACGTGGCTTCTGGTCGCGGTCAGCGTCGCCCTGGCAATCGTCGTCAGCTTCGGGATCCGCTTCCTGCTCAACCTCTGCTCGTTCTGGCTGCTGGACCACCGCGGCCCGACGCTGCTCGCGCTCGGCGTGACAGCCCTGCTCTCCGGGATGACGATCCCGCTCGCCTTCTACCCCGAGCCTCTCGACACCGTCGCGCGCCTGCTCCCGTTCGCCTCGATCGTGCAGCTTCCCGTCGATGTCTACGTCGACGAGCCGCTCGGCGGCAGCATCGCGCTCGTGCTCGCCGTTCAGGCCTTCTGGGCGGCGGCGCTCTACGCGACCGGCCGGCTCGTGCTCGTCGCCGGGATGCGCAAGCTGGTGGTGCAGGGTGGGTGACCTGCGCGCGCTCGCCGCGATCTACGGGCGGCTGATCGGCTCGCGGATCCGATCGCACCTCGAGTACCCGGTCTCGTTCGTGCTCCAGCTCGCCGGCACGGCCTTCCTGACCCTGATCGACTTCGTCGCGATCGCGACGATCTTCGCCAACGTGCCGGAGCTCGGCGAGTGGACGCTCGGCGAGGTCGCGCTGCTCTACGCGCTGGCGACGATCTCGTTCGCCTTCACCGACCTCGCGATCGGTCACCTCGATCTGTTCCCGGAGATGATCCGCAGCGGCGGGTTCGACCAGATCCTCGTCCGGCCGCTCCCCTCGCTGCTCCAGGTCGTCGCCTCCGACTTCGCGCCGCGGCGGCTGGGGAAGGTGCTGCAGGGGATCGCCGTGCTCGCCGTCGCGATCGTGCTCGTCGACGTCGACTGGACGCTGGGACGTGCGCTCGCGCTGCCGGTCGCGATCTTGGCCGGCTCGGTCATCTACGCGGCGGTGTGGATCTCGCTCGCAACCGTCACGTTCTGGATCGTCGACGCGATCGAAGTCGTGAACGCCTTCACCTACGGCGGCAGCTTCCTCTCGCAGTACCCGATCGGGATCTTCGCGCGCTGGCTGCGCGCGCTCGTCGTCTTCGTCGTGCCGATCGCGTTCGTCGCCTACTTCCCCGCGCTCTACCTGCTCGGCAGGGAGGACACGCTCGGTCTTCCGGAGGTCCTGCAGTACGCGTCGCCCGTCGTCGCAGTCGTCTCCGCCTTCGTGGCCTCGCTCGTCTGGCAGGGCGCCGTCCGCCATTACCGGAGCGCCGGTGGCTGAACCTGCGATCCAGGTCGACGAGGTCACGAAGCGGTTCTCCGTCCGGGTCCGGCGCGGTCGGCTCCGCCGCGAGCGCCGCGAGGTCTTGGCCGTCGACGGGATCTCGTTCGAGCTCGAGCGCGGCACGATCGTCGGCTACCTCGGCCCGAACGGCGCCGGCAAGTCGACCACCGTGAAGATGCTGACGGGGATCCTGGTGCCGAGCGGCGGCCGGATTCGCGTCGCCGGGCTCGATCCGTCGCGGCAGCGCCTCGAGCTCGCGCGGAGGATCGGCGTCGTCTTCGGCCAGCGCTCACAGCTCTGGTGGGATTTGCCGCTGCGCGACTCGTTCGATCTCCTCCGCCACATCTACCGCGTCCCGGCGGAGCGTCACCGGGCGAATCTCGACCGCTTCACCGACGTGCTCGCCCTCGCGCCGTTCCTCGACACACCCGTACGCCAGCTCTCGCTGGGCCAGCGGATGCGCGGCGAGCTGACGGCGGCGCTGCTGCACGACCCCGAGCTCGTCTTCCTCGACGAGCCGACGATCGGGCTCGATGTCGTCGCGAAGGCGGCCGTGCGCGAGTTCCTCGCCGAGGTGAATCGCGAGCGCAGCGTCACCGTTCTGCTGACGACGCACGACCTCGCCGACATCGAGCGGCTCTGCTCGCGCCTCCTGATCATCGACCACGGGCACCTGATCTGGGATGGCGGCATCGACGAGCTGAAGCGTCGCTACGGTCAGGCGCGGACGCTCGTCGTCGACCTCGAGGAGCCGGGGCCGCCAGTCGAGGTGCCGGGCGCGCAGGTGGTCCGAACCGAAGGGCCGCGGCAGTGGCTCGCCTTCCGGCGCGACGAGACGAGCGCCGCCGAGCTGATCGCCGCGGTTGCCGCCCGGGCGAGGATCGTCGACGTCGCGATCGAGGAGACGGAGATCGAGGAGATCGTCAGGCGGATCTACGCAGCCGGAGCAGCTCCGCCCGCGACGTGATGACGACGTCGGCGTCGAGGGGAGCCGGGCCGACCTCGACGCGTTCGATCCGGCGGACGGCGCCGAGCTGGGCGAGCACGATGTGGGCGAGTCCGAGCGGCGCGTCCGTGAAGACGACCAGTTGCTCTCCGTCGGCGTGCAGCGCCCGCAGCACGGCGCTCACCTCGGCGGCGGGGCGGAGATAAACCGGCGCGCGGTCCTCCGCGAACCGCTCGAGCAGCGTCCGCCAGTTGCCGGCCCCGCGTGCGTCGAGCTCGGCCGTCGCGGCGACGCGGTCCTCGGGTAGCCCCTCGACGTCGAGCACGCGGGCGGCATCGACGAGCCAGTCGTGCCAGAGCGGCCGCGTGTCGCCGAGCACGTCCAGCTCGATCGCAATCACCTTCCGTACCGCCGCCAGAGGAGGACGCCGAGCGCGATGCCGATCGAGTCGATCGCGACGTCGAACGGCGAGCCGACCCGGCCGGAGACGAAGTGCTGGTGCAGCTCATCCGAGATCGCGTAGGCGACCCCGGCTGCGAGCGCCGCCCGCTCGTCGCGGAGCGCCCGCAGCAGCAGAGCCCCGAGCAGCGCGAACTCCGCTGCATGTGCGAGCTTCCGCAGCACGAGATCCCACGTCCCAAGGCCGGTTCCCAGGTCGGAGACGGACGAGAGGGCGAAGATGACGGCGGCCCAGAGGACGACCGGCGCCCACAGGCGCATCGCTGAAAGTGCCACCGGGCCATGCTAGGCTCCCGCCCCACATACGGAGCGCGGTGAGGGAACCCGGTGTAAGTCCGGGACGGTCCCGCCGCTGTGAGGGGAGACGCCCGACGCGGAAACGCCACTGACCGAGAGGTCGGGAAGGCCGCGAAGGGGGAGCCCCGAGTCAGAAGACCCGCCTCGCTTCCCAGCCCCGAACCCCTCGCGGAAGGAGGATTCGTGCTTCGCAGACTCATTACTCTCTCGGTGCTGCTCCTGGTGGCGTTCGCACCCGCCGCGCTCGCCGCCAACGTCAAGATCCGTGTCGAAGGCAAGACGACGACGATCTTCGGCGCCGCGCAGCCGCGCGTCACCGCCGACAACGCGCTTCAGGCGCTCGACGCGGCCAGCACGGCCGGCGAGTTCCACTACGGCATGACGACGTCGAGCTTCGGCGACTACGTCAACCAGATCGGCAAGTACCCGGCGTCGGACTCGTCCGGCTGGGTCTTCAAGGTCAACGGCGTCTCACCGCCCGTCGGCGCCGACAAGGTGACGCTGAAGGACGGCGACACCGTCCTCTGGTACTACGCCACGTTCGGCCCCGCCGGCGGGCCGCCGACGCTCGAGCTGCAGCGACTGCCGGCCAACTGTTACGTCGTCCAGTCGGTCACCGACGCCGGCGTGCGCACGCGCGCCGCGAGCGCGACGCTCCTCGCGGGCGGCAAGCGGTTCAGGACGACGAACGGCCGCGCCTGCGTCGGCAAGCACGTCGGCCTCGTCCGGGCGACGGCGCCCGGTGCCGTCCGGTCGAACGCGCAGCCGTGATCCGGCGCGCCGATGTGTTTCTGAAACACAAAGTCGCGCTCGTCGTCCTCGTCCTCCTCGCCGGTTGCGGTGGTTCCGGCGGGGAGGAGGGGAAGGCGACGCTGTGGGTGACGAAGGATCGCGGCGCCGAGCTGCTGCTCGAGACGGAGGTCGACGCCGGCCAGACGCTGATGCGCGCGCTCGGCTCCAAGGTCGAGCTCGAGACGCGTTACGGCGGCCGCTACGTGCAGTCGATCGACGGGCTCGCGGGCAGCCTCGACGAGCAGCGCGACTGGTTCTGGTTCGTCAACGGCTTCGAGGGCGACCGCAGCGCCTCCGCGTACCGGCTCCGCGACGGCGACGTCGCCTGGCTCGACTACCGCGGTTGGGAGCGGGAAGGGGAGGCGCGCGTCGTCGTCGGCGCCTTCCCGGAGCCGTTCCTGCACGGCTACGCGGGCGGGACGAGGCCGGCGGTCGTCCGCTTTGAAGGCTCCAGGACGCGCGCGACGCGGCTCGCTCGCCGGATCGACGCCGACTCGATCGAGCCGCTCGGAACGGCCGTGCCGGAGGGCGCGAACGTGCTGGAGGTGCGTTCGGGCCGGCCTCTGGCCACGGCGGAGCTGCTCGGCGAGACGGCCGGCGATCCCGTCCGGTTCGTTCTCGGCGGCGAGGTCGAGCCGACGCGGAGGTACGCCGTCCCGTGAGTCCCGCCCCCGCCGCACTGCTGCTTGCCGCCGCCGGCACCGCCGCGCTGCTGACGGATCGCCTCTGGGCCGTCGCGCTGCTGGCGGTCGTGCTGCTCGGCGTCTGCCTGCGAGCGCCGGCCGAGCGCCGCACCGTCTACCTCTTCGGAGCCCTCTCGAGTGCGCTCGGCGTGCTCGTGCTCTCGCCCTTCCTCTGGTCGGCCCCCGACGGGACGTTGCTCTGGGAGGGGCCGACGGTGCCGGTGCTGGGGCCGCTCGACGTGACGACGACGGAGCTCGTGGAGGCGGCCCTGAACGCGCTCCGGCTGGCCGCGCTCGGGCTCGCGTTCGCGGCGTACGCGCTCCTGCTCGACCACGACCGGCTGGTCGCCGCCGCAGGAGTCGCCCGGCGCTCGGCGCTCGCGGTCGCGCTGGCGACGCGCCTCGTTCCTTCGCTCGAGCGCGACGCCGTCGGGCTCGCCGAGTCGGTGCGGGGGCGAGGTGTGCGGCTCGAAGGCGCGCGCGGCTACGCGACCCTGCTTTCGCCGCTCGTCGCCGGCTCGCTCGAGCGGGCCACGAATCTCGCGGAGGCGATGGAGGCGCGCGGTTTCGGCAGGCCGGGAACGACCCGGGCGCCGCGGCCGCCCTGGAGCGAGCGCGACCGGTTCGCGGTCCTGACGGCGATCCTGCTCGTGGCGGTGGCGATCCTGTGGCTCTAGCCTCCGTCGTCGACCTCTCGTTCTCGTATCCAGCGGCGCCGCCGGCGCTCCGGAACGTCTCGCTCGAGCTCGAGCCGGGCGAGGTGGTGGCGCTGCTCGGGCCGTCCGGCTCGGGGAAGTCGACACTGCTCCGCGCGCTCGCCGGGCTCGTGCCGCACTTCCACGGCGGCCGCTTCGCCGGTCGCGTCGTCGTCGCCGGGCTCGACACCCGCGTTGCGAGGCCGGCCGAACTCGCCGGCACGGTCGCGACGGTCTTCCAGGATCCGGAGGACCAGGTCGTGATGACGATCGTCGCGAACGAGGTCGCCTTCGGGCTCGAGAACCTCGGTGTCGCGCCGGCCGAGATCTGGCCGCGCGTCGAGCGGGCGCTCGCCTCCGTCGACGCGCTCCACCTCTGGGGACGGAAAACGGTCGAGCTCTCCGGCGGCGAGCTGCAGCGCGTCTGCCTGGCGTCGGCATTGGCGCTCGAGCCGCAACTGCTCCTCCTCGACGAGCCGACCTCCCAGCTCGACCCGGACGCGGCGGCGCTCTTCCTCGACGCAGTGCGCGATCTGGGAGCGACGGTCGTCCTCTCCGAGCACCGCGTCGCGCGCGCGCTCGAGCTGGCGACGCGCGTGCTCTTCGTCGACGGCGGCCGTATCCTGTTCGACGCCAGTCGCGATCGGGCGCTTGACTGGCTTGCGAGCGAGCGTCCGAGCTGGACGAAGGCTTCTGTTGATTCAACACAAGCTCGTCCGGGCGATCTCGTCCTCGCACTGCGGGAGGTCTCGTTTGCGTACCGGCCGGCCATGCCGGTTCTGGACGATGTGGACGTTGAGTTGCGCCGCGGCGAGATCGTGGCGCTCCACGGGGCGAACGGGTCGGGCAAGACCACGCTGGCGCGGATCGCTGCCGGTCTCGTCGAGCCGCAGGCCGGCACCGTGGAGCTGCGCGGCCGGGCGGGCTATCTCTCCCAGGATCCGGGTCGCTACCTGGTCCGGGAGACGGCGCTGAAGGAGGTGGCGCTGGCCGTGAATGGAGATGAACAGAGGGCTGGGGCCGCGCTCGACCGCGTCGGCCTCACGTGGGCGGCCGACCGGCATCCACGCGATCTCTCGAGCGGCGAGCGCGAACGGCTGGCGCTTGCTGCGGTCGCGGTCGCGGAGCCCGACCTGCTCGTCCTCGACGAGCCGACGCGCGGCCTCGACCCGGCGCGCAAGGTCGCTCTCGGCGCCTGGCTGCAGGAGTACGCGGCGTCCGGAAAGGCCGTCCTCGTCGCGACTCACGACCACGACCTGCTGGCACACCGCCGAATCGGACTTAGTGTTGAATCAACACAAAGTCCGATCGGGAGCGGCGTTGGCGTCTAGGGTCGCCGTCGTCTGCGCCGGGGTCGCGCTCGCGCTCGCCGCCTGGGCGGCGCTCGACCCGGGTCGGGGCGGGATCGCGACGCTCCTCGCCGCCCTCGCGGTGCTCGTCGCCGGGTTCGCGTGGCTCGAGGGCGGCACCGTGTCCGCCCGCGACCTGACGCTCGTCGCCACGCTCGGCGGGCTCGCGGCCGCCGGGCGCGTCCTCTTCGCGCCGATCCCGAGCGTGCAGCCGGTCACCGTGATCGTCGCCGCGGCAGGCGTCGCGCTCGGACCCCGCCGCGGCTTCGCCGTCGGCGCGCTCGCCGCGATCGCGTCCAACTTCTTCCTCGGTCAAGGCCCGCACACGCCCTGGCAAATGCTGGCGTGGGGCGGCTGTGGCCTCCTCGCGGGGCTCGCGCGGCCGCTGCTCCGCCGCCGGCTCGCCTTCGCCGCGTTCGCGCTGCTGCTCGGCTTCGCGTTCGGAACTGTGATGGATCTCTGGCTCTGGGTCGCGTTCTACCCGCACACCGAGGCGGCCCTGCTGGCGCGGCTGGCCGCGGGCGTTCCGTTCAACGTCGCGCACGCGGCCGGCAATGTCGTGCTCGCGCTCGTTGCGGGGCCGGAGCTGAGACGCGTGCTGGAGCGCTACGAGCGTCGCTCGCGCACCGAGGTGGTGTGGGCGTGAAGATCCTTGCGACGCTCGCAGCGGCCACCGCGCTCGCTACCCCCACCGGCTACGTGCAGGGACAGCAGCGCGACGACGGTGGCTTCGGCGACCCGCAGGTCACGGCCTGGGCCACGCTCGGGCTCGTCGCGGCGCGAGCGGAGACCGGCCGCGCCGCCGAGTACCTCGCCAAACAGGAGCCAACCTCGGCAACCGACCGAGCCTTGATCGCGATGGCCCGCGCTGCGGCCGGCGACCGGCCCGACGACCTGCTCCCAAGCCTGCGTGCTCACCGGCCCGGAAAGCTCGTCAACGCGACGATCTGGACGATTCTGGCGCTTCGGCAGGCAGCTGAGCCCGTGCCGCCCCGGCTCGTCGAGGCGCTCCGCTCGGCACAGCGTCCGAACGGCGGCTGGTCCTGGCTCGCCGGCGGCGCCGCGGACGCCAACGACACGGCGGCCGCGATCCAGGCGCTCTGCGCGGCCGGCGTCAGGGGACGGCCGATCGACCGCGGCGTCGTCTTCCTCCGCCGCCACCAGAACGCCGACGGCGGCTTCGAGCTCACGCTCGGACGCGGCTCCGACACCCAGTCGACCGCGTGGGCGATCCAGGCGTTGCTGGCCGCCGGGCGCGCGCCCGGCGCGCTGACGTTCGGCTATCTCGCGCGCATGCGGCGGACCGACGGCAGCTACCGCTACAACGCTCGCTACGTGACGACGCCGCTCTGGGTGACGGCACAGGTGCTGCCGGCGCTGGTGCGACGGCCGTTCCCGCTCGGCCGGCGCGGCGAGCCGTAAAGACTCTGTAACGGCGGTGTGCCGGGGCAACCGTTCCGGTACCTGAGACGAATGCTGGACACACCAACCGCTGGAGGAACCTACATGTCTCGGACACGCATTCTCTTGCTCGTCACCGCGCTGCTCTGCGCGGCCGGGCTCGGCCGGGCGGCAGACGCCCAGGCCGCAGAGCTTCTCTACGGCGTCGACACGCAGAACCGACTCGTCGCCTTCACCTCGCAGGCGCCGACAGCCGTTCGGCGGATCGCTTTCACCGGCCTTCCCGCCGGCGAGCAGATCGTCGGCCTCGACGTCCGCCCGGCGAACAAGCAGCTGATCGCGCTCGGGAGCACGAGCCGTCTCTATCGGATCGACATCGCCACGGGCGCAGCCACCGCGATCGGCACGACGCCGTTCGTGCCGCCGCTCGCCGGGACGTCGTTCGGATTCGACTTCAACCCGACGGTCGACCGGATCCGGGTCACCTCCGACACGCGCCAGAACCTGCGCCTGAACCCCGACACCGGCGCCAACGCGGCGGTTGACGGGACGCTGACGTACGCGGTCGGCGATGCAGGCGCCGCGGCAACCCCGCGCGTCGTCGCGTCCGCATACACGAACAGCGTCGCCGGAGCGACGACGACGCAGCTCTTCAACCTCGAGGCGGGCCGTGACGCGCTCGTGCTCCAGAATCCGCCGAACAACGGCACGCTCGTCACCGTCGGCAGCCTCGGCGTCGACGTCGGCGACAACACGGGCTTCGACATCTCCTCCGTCGACGGCGTCGCCTACGCAGCGATCCAGGTCGGGCAAACGACCTCGTCGCAGCTCTACACGGTCAACCTGACCACCGGCGCCGCCACGCTCGTCGGCCGCATCGGTGGCAGGGTTCCGCTGCGCGCGCTCGCCGGGCTCGGCAACGCGCCTGCGGACGGCACCGCCCCCGGACTCGGCCTCGCGAAGGCCGCTGCCCCGGCACGGGTGAACGCGCTGCTCCGCGCCGGCGCCCGCGTGCGGGCCACCTGCTCGGAGAGCTGCACGCTGACGGCGCGGATCTTCCTCGGCTCGCGCGTGATCGGCAGCGCGAAGTCGGTATCGACGGACCTCGCCGGCTCGACGTCGCTGAAGCTCGTCTTCACGACCGCTGCGAGGAAGTCGCTCGCGAACCGGAGGACGCTCGTGCTGAGGCTCGTCGTCACGGCTACGGACGCGGCCGGTAACAGGACGTCGAAGTCCCAGACGATTCGCGCACGCCGCTAGACACCGTCTCGATGCGACGCGGGCGCTCCGAGTGGAGCGCCCGCTAGCATCGAACGGGTGTCCGTCGCATCGCCCGAGGAGTACCTCGCGAACCTGAACCCGGCCCAGCGGGAGGCCGTCCTGCACTCGGAAGGGCCGCTGCTGGTGATCGCCGGCGCCGGCTCCGGAAAGACGCGCGTGCTCACGCATCGGGCCGCCCACCTGATCTCCGCGCTCGGGGTCAAGCCGAACGAGATCCTCGCGATCACCTTCACGAACAAGGCCGCGGGCGAGATGCGCGAGCGGCTGACGGCGATGCTCGGCCCGATGGCGCGGGCGATCTGGATCCTCACCTTCCACGCAGCCTGCGGCCGCATCCTCCGCAGCGAGGCGGAGCGGATCGGCTACCGCTCGAACTTCACGATCTACGACAGCGCCGACCAGGTGCGGCTCGTCAAGCAGGTGCTCGAGGAGCTCGACAAGGATCCGAAGCGCTTCGTGCCGCGCGGAATCCACGCGCAGATCTCGAATGCGAAGAACCAGCTGATCACGCCGGCGAAGTACGCCGAGCAGATCGGCTCCTTCTACGACCAGACGGTCGCCGAGGCCTATGCGCTCTACCAGAAGAAGCTGGCGGCCTCGAACGCGGTCGATTTCGACGACATGCTGATGCTGACCGTCCAGATCCTCGAGAGCTTCCCGGACGCGCGGAAGCACTGGCAGAACGCCTTCCGCTACGTGATGGTCGACGAGTACCAGGACACGAATCACGCCCAGTACCGCTTGTTGCAGCTGCTCGCTGAGCATCACCACAACATCTGCGCCGTGGGGGATCCGGACCAGTCGATCTATGCCTTCCGCGGAGCCGACATCCGCAACATCCTCGAGTTCGAGCGCGACTTCCCGGAGACGGTGACGATCCCGCTGGAGCAGAACTACCGCTCAACGAACGCGATCCTCGAGGCCGCGAACGCGGTGATCGCGAACAACAGCGAACGCAAGGAGAAGCGGCTCTGGTCGGAGCTCGGCGACGGCGATCCCGTCCGCGTCGTCGAGGTCGAGGACGAGCAGTCCGAGTCGCGCTACGTCGCCGCGCAGATCGCCGGGCTCTCCGAGGAGGGCTTCAGCGGCAGCGAGATCGCGATCTTCTACCGGATGAACGCCCAGTCCCGGGTGCTCGAGCAGACGCTGCGACTGCACCAGATTGGCTACCGGGTGATCGGTGGGCCGCGCTTCTACGAGCGCGCCGAGGTGAAGGACGCGATCGCCTACCTGCAGGTGCTCGACAACCCGGCCGACGCCGTCAGCCTGATGCGGATCGCGAACCGGCCGAAGCGGGGGATCGGCGACACAACGATCTCACGGCTCGTCGCCTACGCCGACTCGCACGGCCTATCGCTCCTCGACGCGCTCGACCGGCCGTCCGAGGCCGGACTCGGCACCGCCGCCGTCAAGGCCGTGACGGGCCTGAAGAACCTGCTCGACTCCCTCCGCTCCGCGGCGCAGGAGTTCGAGGTTCCCGAGCTGCTGCAGGAGGTACTCGGCCGCAGCGGCACGCTCGAGGCGTTCGAGGCTGAGCGGACGATCGAGGCGCGCGGGCGGATCGAGAACCTCGAGGCCTTCGTCGACGGCGCGCACGAGTACGTGCAGCAGACCGAGGAGCCGACCCTCTCCGGCTTCCTGCAGGAGATCTCGCTCTACTCCGACCAGGATGACCTCGACGGCGAGCAGTCGAACGTGACGCTGATGACGATCCACAACGCGAAGGGGCTCGAGTTCCGCGCCGTCTTCGTCGTCGGCGTCGAGGAGGAGATCTTCCCGAGCGCCCGCTCGATCGAGGAACAGGGGGTGGAGGAGGAACGGCGGCTCTTCTACGTCGGCCTCACCCGCGCCGAGGAGAAGCTGACGCTGACGCACGCGTCCTCGCGCCTCCTGTGGGGGCGGACGACGAGTCATCTGCCGTCGCGCTTCCTCGACGAGCTGCCCGACCGCCACGTCGAGCGGGAGCGGCTGCGGCCGACGTCGTGGCGCGCCTATGGCTCGCCCGCGCAGACGCGTGAGATCGCCCCGAGGACCGATCATCCCGCCCTCTCGACCGGCGACAGCGTCCGCCACGGCACCCTCGGCGAGGGCGTGATCGTGCGGATCGAGGCCGGCGGCGTCGTCACCGTTCGCTTCGCGAGCGACGGCAGCGAGCGGAAGCTGATGCTGGACTATGCGCCGCTCGAGAAGATCGCCTGATCTAATCGCGTCATGACGATCGAGATCAGACCCCCGGCGGAGGCCGAGCTGCGCGCGGCGATGGAGGCGGCCGAGAGCGCGTTCGGTGCCGAGGTCGAGGACGCGGATTGGGAGCGCGAGCAGAAGATCCTGCCCGCTTCGCGGGCGCTGGCGGCGTATGACGGCGACACGCCCGTCGGCTTTGCGGCCGCATATGCGTTCGACCTGACGATTCCCGGCGGGCAGCTGCCGTGCGCCGGGGTCACCTGGGTCGGCGTGCTGCCCTCGCACCGACGCCGCGGCATCCTGCGCGACTTCATGCGCCGCCAGCTCGACGACGTCCGCAGCTGGGGCGAGCCGATCGCCGCGCTCTGGGCGTCCGAGGCGTCGATCTATGGGCGCTTCGGCTACGGCCCGGCCGCTCCGGGCCTCCACGCGAAGTCCGATCCGGCTCGCTTCGCGCTCAGAGACGACGGGAGGCTGAAGGCCGCTGTCAGGCTGATCGACGCCGACGAGGCGTTCCGACTCTTCCCGGCCGTCTACGACCGGCTCCGGGTGCGGCGAGCGGGGATGCTGTCACGCTCCGAGACGTGGTGGAAGGAGCTCCGGCTCGCCGACCCGAAGGAGTGGCGCCGCGGCGCGAGCCAGAAGTTCTACGCCGTCGCCGAGGTCGACGGCGCCGCCGAGGGCTACGCCATGTACCGGGTCAAGAGCGAATGGGAGGACGGCTTCGCGCGCGGCGAGGTCCGTGTCGTCGAGGCCCTTGCCACCTCGCCGGCCGTGGAAGGGGATCTCTGGCGCTTCCTGCACGGGATCGACCTGATCGTGAAGGTCGATGTGCACAGCCTCGATCCCGCCTCGTCGCTCTTCCTCAGCGTCCGCGATCCCCGTGCGCTGGGGATCAAGCTCGCCGACGCGCTCTGGCTGCGTCTCGTCGACGTCGATGCTGCCTTGAAGGCTCGCTCGTATAAGCCGGGCCAGTCGCTCGTGCTCGAGGTGACCGATGAGCTCTGCCCGTGGAACGCCGGCCGCTACCGCGTCGGCGACGACGCCGGACGGACCGAGGACACGGCCGATCTTGCGCTCGACGTCGCCGATCTCGCGAGTGCCTACCTCGGCGCGTTCGACTTCCACCGGCTCGTGCATTCCGGTTGCGCGCAGGAGCGGCGCGAATGCGCCGCCGAGGCCGCGACGCTGCTCTTTCGCACCGACCTGCCCCCGTACTGCCCCGAGGTCTTCTAGGTGCTTCGTCCCGGAATTCTCTTGGACTCCGGGGGCGTCCAGCCGCGTCCGGCGGCACCCGGCACCCACACACGTGCTACCAGCACGCGCGTGGGCACCGCGCACCCCCAGAGCACACCTGGCCACTCCCCGGAGTGGCAACGCACTTCCGGGGCGGAGCACTAGTGGCTTGGGACGTCCGGCCGACGGCCGATCGCGAGGAGTTCAAGGCAGCCGTCGGCGCGATCTCCCACTACTTCGGCGGCGGGCCCGACGACGAGCGCGCCGAGCGGTTCGGGAAGGTGCTGCCGCTCGAGCGGATGCACGCGGCCTTCGACGGCGACCGGATCGTCGGCGGCGCCGGCGCGTTCCCGTTCGAGCTGACCGTCCCGGGCGGCCCGGTACGCTGCGGCGGCGTCACCGTGGTCGGCGTCCTGCCCACGCACCGGCGTCGCGGCGTTCTCACGGCGATGATGCGCGCCCAGCTCGAGGACATCCGTGACCGCGGCGAGCCGATCGCGGCGCTCTGGGCCTCGGAGGAGCCGATCTACCGCCGTTACGGCTACGGGCTCGCCTCGCTCTCCGGCGAGATCGCGATCGCGGGCGGCTACCGCGGCCTCCGCTTCCCGGCCGATCCGAGCGCGAGCACGCGGCTGATCTCGCTCGAGGAGGCGAAGAGCGTCGTGCCGCCGATCTACGACCGCGTGCGCGCCACGACGCCGGGAATGTTCGGGCGCACCGACGCCTGGTGGGAGCTGCGGAACCTCGCCGACCCGCTCGACCGGCGCCAGGACGGCGGCGAGAAGAACTGCGTCGTGCTCGAGCTGGACGGTAAGCCCGCCGGCTATGCGCTCTATCGCCTGTACCCCAAGTTCGAGCACGGGTCGACGGCCGGGCACGCGGAGGTGATCGAGGCGGTCGCCGACGGGCCGACCGCGACGCGCGAGCTCTGGCGAGTGCTGCTCGAGATGGACTGGGTGGCGACAGTCAAGGCGTTCCTGCTCCCGATCGACCATGTCCTCGTGCACCAGCTCACCTACCCGCGCCGGATGCAGATGCGCGTCGGCGATGGGCTCTGGCTCCGGCTCGTCGACGTCGGCGCGGCCCTCTCCGCGCGCGCGTATGGAAGCGACGGCCCGGTCGTGCTCGAGCTCGAGGACGACTTCCTGCCGGAGAACGCCGGCCGCTGGCGGATCACCGGCGGCACCGCCGAGCGCACGGACGAGGACGCCGACATCGCGGTGGCCGTCGGCGAGCTCGCTGGGCCCTACCTGGGCGGCTTCAGCTTCGCCGAGCTGGTCCACGCCGGCGTGGCGGAGGAGCTGCGCGAAGGCGGTGCGGTCCGCGCCGACGCGCTCTTCTGGACGGGCGCGCCGAAGCCGTGGTGTCCGGAGATCTTCTGAGCCCTCGGCGCTAGATGAGTGATTCCACGACACCGCGCGTTCGGGGCGCGGTCTGGCGTGTCCGGGCCGCTCCCGTCCCAACTGATCGGCCTGGCGGCCGCTCGGCCGGGCCGTCCGCTTCGCGTGCTAAGTCCGTCACCGATGCCACCAGTATCGGCAACGGCCTGATCCCACGCCCCAGAGCTGCCAGCCCACGCCCCGAGCCGGACGTTCTCGTGGAATCAATCATCTAGATGGGCCTTGACACGGCGATCGGCAGCGTGCTCGCCGCGTTCGGGCTCTCCGGCGCCGCCGGCCTGAACGCCTGGCTGCCGCTCTTCGCGAGCGCCCTGCTTGGCCGGCTCGACGTCGTCGAGCTCGCAGCTCCATTCGACCAGCTCTCCTCGACGACGGGCATCGTCCTGCTGGCCGTGCTGACCGCCGCCGACTTCGTCGGGGACAAGATTCCGCTCGTCGACCATGTGCTGCACCTGCTCGGGACGGTCGTCGCGCCCGCCTCGGGGGCGATCCTCTTCACCGGGCAGACGGGGCTCGAGACGGACCTGCCGACGCTCGCGGCCGTCTTGCTCGGCGGCGTCACCGCCGGCTCGATCCACACCGGGCGTACCGCCATTCGACCACTTTCGACCGCGACCACCGGCGGGCTCGGCAACCCGATCCTGTCGCTTGGCGAGGATCTCGGCTCGCTCGCCCTCGTCTTCGTCGCGTTCGTGCTGCCGCTGCTCGCGCCGCTGCTCCTGATCCCGCTCGCGCTTGTGCTCGTGCGCTTCTCGTTCCGCCGCCGATAACCCTGCTACCCTGCGGCGCTTGCTCCTGCGGCCCCGAAGAGCCCGTTTCAGAACGATGCGCTGTTTCGCCGGAACGCGCTGGGCGGCGCAGCGATCCTTCGTCCTCAGTCGCCCACGTGCTACCAGCACGTGGCCTCCCTGCGTCCTCGACTCGCACTCGCCCAGGGGGCCGGTTCGACGAGCGATCATTCCGAAACGGACTCTCACCTGCGCGCTTGCCGCGCTGCTCGTCCTGCTCGTTCCCGTCTCCCAGGCGAACGCCGTTCCCGACGTGCCGCTCGACATCTACCTCGATCACCTCGAGCCGCTCTCGCTCGCCTGGCCCGCCGACGGGACGATGACCGACGGCTACGGACCGCGGTGGGGGCGCATGCACCTCGGCATCGACGTCGGGATCCTCCGGTCTCTCGACGTGCGCGCTGCGACGAGCGGGACGGTGATGGCCGCCGGCTGGCTGACCGGCTACGACGGTTACGGAAACGTCGTCATGCTCGACATCGGCAGCGGCTATACGCTGCTCTACGCACATCTCTCCGTTGCACACGTCGTTCCGGGCCAGTGGTTGGCGGCGGGCGAGACGGTCGGCGAAGCCGGCTGCACCGGCTCGTGCACGGGTACGCACCTGCACTTCGAGTTGCGCGAGCACGGTGTCCCGATCGATCCCGCTCCCTACTTCGGGTAGAAGCTCGATCTCCCCCATCTGAGTGAAGGCAGGCCGGAAAGCTGGAGCTACGTTGTGCCCTGCCCATGACACGGACGCTCCCTTTGCGGAGCGCGCTCGTCGTCCTGCTCGCCGCTCTCGCCGTCGCACCCGCGGCCTCGGCACGCCCGGACAGCGCCGCGCGTCTCCAGCTGGTCTGGCCGGCCAGCGGCACCGTCACCGCCCGCTTCGGCGAGTGGCGCGGCAGCCACCGCCACCTGGGCATCGACATCGGCATGCTGCGCACACTGTGGCTGCGCTCGGTGCTCGCCGGCACGGTTGAGAGCGCCGGGTACGTCTCCGGCTACGAGGGCTACGGCAAGGTGATCGTCCTGGATCTCCCAGGCCCGTACACCGCCCTTTACGCCCATCTCTCCACTGTTCGGGTCAGGCCCGGACAGCACGTCCGAAAGGGCCAGCGGGTCGGCCTCGCCGGCTGCACGGGAAGCTGCTCGGGGACGCACCTGCACTTCGAGCTCGAGCGAAGCGGCGTCCCGGTTGACCCGCTCCGCTACCTCGGCTGACCCGTCGACTATCGTGGCCGCCGATGCGGTCGCGTTTCCTTGTCGACGGCACAGCGGTCGTCGCAGTCACGCTCTTCCTCGGCTGGGTGCTCTCGCTCGCGACGACGCGGGTGAAGAACTGGTTCGTTATGACGGACGAGCTCTACTACGAGCGGCTCGCGATCTCCGTCGCGCAGACGGGCTCCCTGCTGCCGCGGCTGCACGGGGAGGTGATCTCGAACGTCAACCAGCTCTATCCGGTGCTGATCTCGACCGTGTACGGCGACGGGGACGTGCCCGCGAGCTTCGCGGATGCGCACCGGCTGAACGCGTTCGTGATCGCCACGGCCGCGATTCCGGTCTTCCTGCTGGCACGCCGGGTCGAACTGGGGACGCTCGTCTCCCTCTGGGTCGGCGCGCTCGCGGTCGCCGTGCCCTGGATCGTGCTCTCCTCGTTCCTGCTCACCGAGGTGGTCGCATATCCGGCCTTCTGCTGGGCGCTGCTGGCGCTGACACACGCGGTCGCGCGGAAGTGGTGGGCGACAGACCTGCTCGCGCTCGTCTCGATCGGCGTCGCCGTGCTCGCGCGCACGCAGTTCGTCGTGCTCCTCGGCGTCCTGTTCGTCGCGGTGGTCGCCGAGGCGGTTCTGGACACGACGCCGCGCGGCGCGGCGCGCGAGCTCTGGCGAACGCGGCGGCCGTTCGTGGTTCTCTTCGGCGCGCTCCTCGTCGTCGTTCTCGGCGCCGTCGTCAGCGGGAACGGCTCCCGGTTGCTCGGCTCGTATTCCGTCACCGCCGAGAACCTTCGGCTCGACCTCGGGCTGCTGCAGCTGGCGTTCGAGCATATTGCGGCGCTGGCGCTCGGCCTCGCAATCCTGCCGTTCGTCGTCGGCGTCGGCTGGCTGATCGATCGGCTCCGCCCCTCGGCGGCGGTGCCCGAGCGCGCGTTCGCGGTCGTCGCCTGCACGACGCTCGTGCTCGTCACGCTCCAGGTGGCGTCGTTCAACCAGCGTTTCGGCGCCGGGCTCGTGAAGGACCGCTACCTCTTCTACGTCGTGCCGGTCGTCCTCGTCGGGCTTGCCGCCGCGGCGGTCTCGCGGCAGTGGCCGCGCTGGTGGGCGCTCCTCGTCCCCGCCGCAGCGGCGGCCGTCGGCTTCTTCTCGATGCCAGTCACGCCGTACGAGAAGCTCAACGTCGACACGATCGTCGCGATCCTGAACGACAAGCTGCTCGAGCTCGCGACGACGACGGGGTGGGCGCACGTGCTGCTCGTGGTCGCGACTTTCGTCGCAGCGCAGGCGCTCTTGCTTGCGAAGGCGTTCGTCCCCTGGCGCCTCGTGGCCGTGACGGTGGCCGCGCTCGCGACGCTGGCGCTTCCGCTCGAGACCGTCTACGCGTTCGATCGCCTGTTCGCCGTCAACGGGACGAATGGCCTCCCGGTGACGCTCGACCAGGGCGGCGTTTTCAGCTGGCTCGACCGGCACGTGGGCGCGGACGGGCGGCTGACGGCCGTGAAGTACCCGGTCGGCGGACAGGACTGGTTTGCCGGCCAGGCGTACTGGTGGGACGTCGAGTTCTGGAACGAGAGCGCCGTCGAGACCATGGCGGATATGTCCCTCAAGGGCGCTACGCCCTGGCACGAGGAGTTTTATCCGCGGACGGGCGCCGCTCTCGAGACGCTCGCGACCCGCTACGCACTCTTCTACGGCAACGACGTCCGCTTCCGCCTTGCCGGGATCCAGCGCCATTACGACAGGGGCGCCTACATCGTCGAGCCCGAGCGGCCCTGGCGAGCCGACTGGATCATGCGCGGCATCTACGCCGACGGCTGGACGCGGCCGCATACGGCGGCGACGATCACCGTCTTCGCGAAGCCGGATCAGCGGACGCCGCTGCGGCGGTTCCTGACGCTCGCCGCGTCGAGCCCGGATCCCGACGAGGATCGTCCGGTCACGATCAGGTCGAACCTCGAGCGCTGGAGCGGCGCGATCGCTCCGGGGGCTTCGCTCGACCGCCTCGTCACCGTCTGCGTCCCCCCGTCCGGCTCCGGCAGGGTGACGATCGCGACGCCGAGCGTGTCCGGCGTCTATCGCGATCCCACCGTCGGCCCGCCCACGGGCGTGGACGACCGCCCCGCCGGAATCCTGCTCCGCACCGTCGCGCTGGCCGACGAGACGGAGGCGATGGATCTCTGCCCGGCGTGAGGTACGATTGGACGCTGCGAGGGCGGTTAGCTCAGTTGGGAGAGCACCAGCTCGACAAGCTGGGGGTCACTGGTTCGAGCCCAGTACCGCCCATGACGCGAAAGCCCTGCAAATGCAGGGCTTTCGTTTCCTCCGACGGCGACGATTTCTAGGGCGTGGCCCGATCCTGGCCTAAACGGTCAAGATCTGTGGCGGCGTGGGCGTCGAGCTTGGCACGCGCCAGGTCCTCTGAACCGCGGGCAAGGTGGCCGTAGGTGCGGTCGATCATGTCGACCGACGTCCCCATGTAGCGGGCGAGCTCGAAGATCGAGAGCCCCGCCGCGAGCGCCCACGTGGCAAAGGAGTGGCGGAGGTCGTAGATGCGGCGCCGTGGCAGTCCGGCGGCGTCGAGAGCGGGAAGCCATTCGCGCGCCCGCCAGTTGTGGAGGTCGAGGTAGCTGCCGTGCCCTGCGCGGACGCGGTTCCCGCCCCCGGGCGCGGGAAAGACCAGACGGGAGTTGAGCCGGTGTGGGAAGGAGTCGAGAGCATCGAAGGCGCGGGTCGAGAGCGGCACGCGTCGGCGCGACCGCTCGGTTTTCCCGTAGGCCTTTAGCCGACCGCGCGAGAACGTTCGCTGCACAAGGGTCACGCCGTCTGTTCTCGAGACGTCGCGCCATTCCAGCGCGATCCACTCGGATGGACGCAGGCCGGTCTCGCCGGCGAACAGTGCGACCGCACCCCACGGACCCAGCTCGACCGCGAGCCTGTCGACCTCGGTGCGGGAGAACGGCTCGATCTCCGGCTGCCGCGGTTGCGGATTCGAGCCGGCAAGCTTGGCTGGGTTGCGGTTCATGAGCCCCCAGCGCACACCGGCTTCGAGTGTTTGCCGGAGCGCTTGGACGATTCCGTAGCGTGAGCGCTCGGGGAGAGTCGTCTGCCATTCCGCGATCTCGACGGTCATACGCTCGAGCTCGCTCAGCTTCAGTTCGCCGAACACGCTCACGGAATGGCTGAGCCGTTCGCGTAGCGTCGTCATCGTGGAAGCTTCTCGGCCGACCGCGTGCGTTCTGAGGTAGCGCTCGACCAACTCGACGAAGGTCATCCGTGCGGGACGAGCGATGTCGCCGCGCATCCGCCGCCGCTCGACGTCCTCGTACCACTGGCGTGCCTCGGATCGGGACTTGAAACCGCTTCGGCGGCGCCGCTTGCCTGTCTCGTCATACCAGCGGATGCCGTAACCGGTGCTCGTGCGGTAGATCTGTCCTCGCTGCGCAGCGGGCATCGCTCAACCCTCTTCTTGACTGTTGGGAACCCGAGCGTAGACGGGTGCGGGGCCTCGATGCGCTTCGAGGTAGGCATCGATCTCGGAGCCGCGGAATCGTAGGACGTTCGAGCTCAGACGGAAGCCGGGCAGCTCTCCGGCTCGCCAGCGGCGAAGCACGCTGGGTGTCGAGAGGTGGAGTAGGGTGGCCACCTCGCGCGCGGTCAGCAGGTGATCCGCGTCCATCGAGAAGTCATCGCTCTGTAGTCATATTAGAGCGGGTAGCATATCTGCAACGTCGGACATCATCAAGTCTGGTGCGCTAACAGCGTAGACTCTTGCGGATGCGGAGCGGCGATTTGATCAGAGAGGCGAGGCTGCGGGCGGGTCTGACGCAGACTGAGCTTGCTGAGAAAATCAGTAAAGATCGTTCGGTGATCGCGCGGTGGGAGCAGGGGGCGGTCGCTCCGAGTGTTGAGACGCTGATCTCACTCGTGCGGGCCTGCGAGTTCGATCTTTCGTTGGAGTTGGTGCGGTATGAGCCGGGTCGGGCGGAGCGGTTGGGGAAGAATCTGATGCTTTCGCCGGAGCGCCGTGTTCAGCGTTATCTGTCGGCGCTCGAGCGCGAGGAGCAATAGAGGTGGCCGAGCCGGAGGTGAAGTTCGATCCGCTCGGGCTGCTGGGAACGCTGGAGCGGCATCGGGTCACGTACATCGTGGTCGGAGGTTTCGCTCGGATCGTTCAGGGTGCGGAGGAGCTGACGTATGGGTTGGATGTGGTGCCGCGGATGCGGACCGAGGAAGGGCTGCGTCGGCTCGGGGAAGCGCTGGGCGAGTTGGAGGCACGCCGGGCGGATGGGAAGCGGTTCTCGTTCGACCAGGAGACACTTGTCCGCGAGCCGCTGCTGGAGCTGCTGACGGCGAAGGGGGAGCTGAAGCTGGTCGCCCAGCCGGAGGGGACGGGCGGCTACGACGACCTGCGCCGGGCCTCGAGACGCGAGTACCTGGGCAAGGGGATTCGAGCCGAGATCGCCTCGCCGGCCGATCTGGGGCGGATGCTTGCTGCGCTCGGACGCGAGCAGGATGCGGGCAAGCTGTTCGAGTTTCGCCGGCTGATGGAGCTCGAGCGCAGCCTGGGCATCGGTCTCGACCTCTGACCTCGATCAGAGGTCGAGACGAGCTGTGTCGGCTCGCGCTCGATGGCTCGCGCACGCTCGCGGCGGGCCGGAGGCTTGGGCGGCTCGAGCGAGGCCCGGGTTCTCGCCTCCGCCGTCCGCTCCTGGAGCTGGTCCAGCTTCCCGGCCGTCAGGCTGAGTGTCTGCCGTTCGTGCCTGGCCCTCGATTCGAGCGTGTTGCGCCGGCGCCCTCGGATGAAGAAGGGAAGGCGAGCAACCTCTCGCTCTGCCTCGGCGAGCCGTCGCTGGGCGCCTTCTCGGAGTCGCTCGGTCGCGAGCCGATCCTGTTCGAGGAAGCGCAGCTCCGGGCTTGTCGGGTTAGCTCGCTCGAGTACGACCTGTGTTCGTGGTCGGGAGCGGGCGCTCGGCTGACTGTGTTCGAGCGCGAGGCGCTCGGCGTTGGGGGACTCGAGCGCCTGCGCAAAGCGTGAGAGCGAGTCGCGCGGGCCGATCGCCTGCGCGTGTGTCTCTGGCTCGAGCGTCGACTCGGTGAGGTAGAGCCGGGTCTCGGTGTAGGCGCGCGAGAGAGCGACGTAGCCCCATTCCTGCAGCTGTGCTCCCTCGCCGCCGAGGACGAAGGCGCGCTCGACCGTCAGGCCCTGGCTCGCGTGTCCGGTTAGGGCGTAGGCGTGCCGGACGTGTCCGGCTTCGAGGTACGACGTCGAGAGCACGACGTGGTCGCCGCGGTCGGTTCGCACGCGCAGCTCGCGGCGGTCGCGGTCGACGTGCTCGACTGTGCCGCGTGTCCCGTTGCGGACGTCGAGAGCATCGGAGTTGCGGCGGCAGAGGATCCGGTCGCCGGCTCGGAACTCGTGCCCCACCGTCAAGAGGCGCTCGTCGCCCAGCCTGCTTTCCGCTTGCATCAGCGCCCGCGCGTGCGCGTTCAGCTCGGCGACGTCGGTGCGGCGGTGGGCGAGCATCAGGTTGCCGGCCAGGTCGGTGCGGGCGTGCTGCCACCAGTCGCCGAGCAGGCGCGCCCGGCTTTCGAGCGGATCGTTCGCGACGACCAGGCGGCCGCGTTGGTCGGCGAAGGCGAGGTAGTCGCGGCCGAGTCCGTCCCTGACCGCCTGGAGCGCACGCCGCTCCAGCTCGTCCCGTTGGCGCTGGTTCTCGGTCAGCTCGATCGCGCCGTGTCGTTCGACGATGGCGGCGAAGAGTCCGCCCGCGCCGACCGCGGGGAGTTGCTGTGGGTCGCCGATCAGGATTGCCTTGCCGCCCGCCTGCTCGACCGCCGCAAGAATGAGAGCCAGGACGCGCGTCTCGGCCATCGCGGCCTCGTCGACGATGAGGACGCAGCCCTCGGGCAAGCCCTCCGCTCGCCTTGCGTCTGCGAGCAGGCGATGGAGCGTCCGGGAGGGAATGCCGGTCTCGTCTTGGAGCCGCTCGGCAGCGATCCCGGACGGGGCCGCACCCAGCACCGGAGCGCCCGCCGCGTTGAATGCTTCGGCGAGGGCGTGGGTCGCGGTCGTCTTGCCCGCCCCGGCGGGACCGACGACGCAGACGACCCGGTCCGGGCTCGTCAAGACGGCGCGAACCATCGCCTCCTGCTCAGCGGAGAGTGGCGCGCCCCTTCGCTTGGTCACTGTCTCTTCGACGATCGCAGCGGGCACGCTCGCCACGCCTGCGGAGCGTCCGCGCTCGACCAACTCGAGAGCGCCCCGCTCCAGCTCGAGCAACTCGCGCGTGGAGTAGGAGGCGGGACGGCCGGGCGCGGGCTCGGTTAGCCGTTGCACGCCGCCGATCGTGAGGAGGCGCTCGCCGAGCTCGCGGATGCGCTCTACGAAGGCTCCTTGCGTGTGCGCTTGCGCCCAGGCCATCGCAAGCTCCGGCTCCGAGAACGAGGTTCGTTTTTCGGTCAGGCCCTCGGGCCCGAGCAGCCGTTCGGCCGTGGAGAGCAGTTCGGCGGGGGTCGGCTCCTGATGGGGCGTGTGCCGGACGAGCTGCTGGAGCTCGCGTTGGCCGAGGCCGTGCTCGGCCGCCCGCGCCGCCCACTCTTCGCGCAGGCGGGGAAGGTCGACGTTCTCTTTCCGTTCTCGGGTGGCGAGGGCGGCGACCTTGGCGGCATGGAAGCCGCTCATGTGCTGCTCGGCCATCCGTTCCTTGATCTGGGCGCGCCGGCGCGAGAAGGCGTCGATCACCGTCCGCGGAACGTCTCTGAGCTCGGCCCAGCCCTTCTCCGGCGTTGCCCATTCGAACCCGAGGCTGCGCGAGAGCTCGTAGCGAAGCTGGGCCTCGTAGAGGTAGCCGGCGGCGAGCCGGTAGGTCTTCAAGATCGCCTCCCCGTCCAGCGCCCGCCACTCCCCGTCGCTGGAGCTCTGCGCCATGTTGGCCACGATCACGTGCGTGTGCAGATGCGGATCCTCAGCCCGGCTGGTGCGGTGCTGATAGGCGGCAGCAACAAAGCCACCGCCGTGCTCGCGGACGACCCCGTTCTTGCCTCGCCGCAGCACGCACGCATCCTCCTCGAGGTAGGCGAGCGCCGCCTGCCACGCCGAGAGATGCGCCTGGGTGATCGCGAGCCGCGTCTCCTCATCGCCGAGCGCGTGCAGCAAGCTGACACTCTTCGGCACAGAGAAGACCAAGTCGAAGCCGGCCACCGGCGCCAGCGTCTTCTGCTCCAGCCAGCGCCGGCCCGTCTCCACCTCGATCCGCTCCACCGTGATCCGCCGCTTCGGCGGGTGTGAGCGGAGCACAGCCGATGTCAACGGATCACGACCGCCGATCAACCGCCCCAGCTGTCCCTCCTCGACGATCCCGTCCAGATCGAGCTCAGCCGCGCCCCGGCCGACCCAGACACCGGGCGACTCACCCCGACCGGCGTAGTAATCATCCATCCCGGCAGAGACCGAGCGCTCGTAGTAGCTCTCTTGTCCCGGCGTCAGCTTCGCAACACTCAGCACACCTGAAGCATAAACGCATCATCGGATGCATCTGCGTCTCAGTCGATGATGCCTGGCACGACGGCAAGACTTGGGTGAACAGTCCGCGCGCGGCTCCGCGGTCAGGTTCGGACCGATGCGACGCCGTCTGCCTCGACGAGCAACTCGGTGAGGGGTTGAGATGGTGGCTGCGGACCTTGCCTGCAAGGTTTCGTTCCCGCCAGTGCCGGTCGTGGTCGGCGTGGACGGCGATGATGATCTCGTCGGCCGGAAAGTGAACGTCGTGCGCGTGGGGGTGACACGGGTGCGCAGGCCCCTCCGTGCGGCGGCCGCGGCGGGGTATTGGCTCGGCGTGTTTCCGGCGGCGGCGATCGCCGCGCGCGGCGTCAGCGGCGGCAGGGTCGATCTGCGATCGGCCGGGACGGGCAATCCGGGGGCCGCGAATGCGCTCGGCTGCTGGGGCGTCGCGCCGGCGTCGCAGTCACCTGTGCGGATATCGCGAAGTTCGCCTTGGCGTGTCGCGTGGTTCTACGAGCGGATCGCCGCCGGCGCGCACGCAACGACCTCGCAGCCGAACCCCGCTGGCTTCCTCATGCCTACCAGGAAGCGCCGACGCCGGCGCCGAGCACGTTCTCTCCGTGTATCTCAGCGCCCGCGCCTCGGGCACCGTCGAATCCGCGCGAACGCCGCGAGAGACGCACCGCTTCCGGTCACGGTGGTCGATAGCGGTACCACGAGCTTCGGCGTCGGCATCTGCGTCCTGGAAGCCGCGCAGGCGGGTCGCCGCAGGAGCGACGGCAAGCGAAGCGGCAGCGCAGGTCACCCGGCTGACGCCGCTGATCGGGAACGTCTTCGTCGCGGCAGGCGCACCCGGCGGACGTGTTCCCGCGGCCGCCTAGCGGCCCGTCTACTCATTCGACGGCGGCACCGCGACACAACTCGCGACCACAGCCTGCGACGAGGACGCCGTCGCCGTCATGTCCGAGCACATTGCCCGACACGCGGGCCTGCTGGCCGTCGCGGTCGGCCAAGCCGCCCCGAGACACGGGCACACGCCAATCCTCTTGCCGACACGCTGATGCGGGCCGGGGTCGAGGTGATGCGCTACCGGGTTGGGCCGTCCGTCGGAACGCACATCGGCCCGGACAGCTTCGGAGCGTTCTGGTGGGCCGCCGCTTTGGCGGCCCGCGGCTGGGCGAGCACGCACCAGGACCGATAACCGCGATCGACGTACCGCATCGCGCGCACCGCATACCCAGCCGCCTCGAGATCGGCACGAGGATCGAGCGAACGAAACCCCGCGAGCAGACCAGCTGAGCGCTCAGCGCGCCACTCGAGCGGCGCGAACAACGCACGACCAAGCAGCGATCGCGGCCTCGCCGGAGTAACGACCACCAGGCGGCCCCGGCGCGTCAAGACCCGCGCCGCCTCGGACAGAATCTCCCGCCGGCTCGGCGACGGGAGCAGGTGCAACAGGTAGGCCATCGTCACGAGATCGAAGCTGTCGTCCTCGAACGGAAGGTCACGCGCTTCGGCGCACAGAAGCTGCCAGCGAGGCGGAAGCCGAGGCGCGTGCGCGAGCATCTCCTGCGAAAAGTCGACGCCGACTGCGTACTCCGGCGGCTCGGCAGCCTGCGCCAACCTCTCCAGCATCCCGGCCGTCCCGGTGCCGAGGTCGAGCACCCGATCGAGGCGCTGGGGCGCCGCCAGCGCAATCGCCTGGGCGAGCGCCGGGCGCTCCAGCATCATCTGCCAGCGGTACAGCGGGGCGACCCGGCTCCAGTGCGCTTCATCCATACCACCAATTCGATCATGAGCAGGCTCGGCCGTCGAGCGCGGCGCACCCCGCGCGATACGAAATTCGATCTTTTCGTTCAGCGGACGCCTGCGGTCACGCCCCCCGGCGGAAGCGCCGAGCCAAAGGTTGCCGCGGCGCACCGGTGTCAGATCCTCGGTGGCTGCGTACGGGTGTGCTGGGTTATCAGTCTCCCGGTGGCTCTCGATGGCCAGCTGCGTCATCGCCGAGGGTGCCGACGCGAAGCGCTCGACAAGGTTTCGAGCGCCGCGTCTGTGAGATCCCTTGAGGAAGCTCGACTTCCAGACTCGGCATACGACCAGGGCCGCCCTGAGGCGGCCCTGGGTC
>JBDSOJ010000016.1:0-8468 GCA_039914895.1 Gaiellaceae bacterium | reverse complement strand
GCCCGCGCTGCTCGCCGTCCGCGACGCGCTCGGGCGCTGGGAGAAGCCGACGCTCGTCCTCTTCTCCGACTCGGATCCGATCTTCTCGCCGCAGGTGGCCGAGCGGATCGCCGCCCACATCCCCGGCGCGCTCGAGTCCGAGATCGTCGAGGGCGCCGGCCACTTCCTCCAGGAGGACAAGGGAGAGGAGATCGGCGCGCGGATCGCGCGGTTCGTGGCTACGGAGCGCTGACGGGAGGCGAGCCCGGCGGCCGCTCGGGCGGCTCGACCTCCCACTCGCCGATATTCCAGCGAGGGAGCCACTCGAGCCAGCTCGGGAAGTACCAGTTGCGCTCGCCGAGGAGCTCCATCGCCGCCGGACGAGCACGGAGCGGATCAGGGTCGCGTCGGCGAGGAGCGCGGCGGCGACGCCGAACCCCATCGGCTGGAACACGAGCTCGCCGGTCGCGAAGCCGATGAAGACGACGACGATGGTCAGCGCCGCGCCCGTGATCAGCCGCGACGTCGTGCGGACGCCGAACGCCACCGCCTCGCTCGAGTCGCCGGTCTGCGTGAAGCGCTCGCGGATCCGGCTGAGCAGGAAGACGTGGTAGTACATCGAGAGCCCGAAGAGGACCGAGAAGAGAAAGAGCGGCAGCCACGCCTCGATCGCGTCCACCTGCTCGAAGCCGAGAAGCTCGTTGCCGACACCCTGCTGGAAGACGAGCACGATCAGCCCGTAGGCGGCGCCGACAGAGAGCAGGTTGAGCACGATCGCCTTCGCCGGCACGACGATCGAGCGGAACGCGATCGTCAGCAGGATGAAGCTGAAGCCGAGGACGAAGAGAAAGACGACGGGGAGCCAGCTCTTCATCAGCTCGCGGTAGTCGACGATCTCGGCGGTCTGGCCGGTGACGTACGTCTTCGCCCCGGTGCCGCCGAGCGCGTCCGGAACGACGTCGCGCCGCAGCCGCTCGACCGCCTGGACCGCGGCCTCGTCGCGGCTGTCCCCGACGACGAGCGCCTCGACGACGGCGAGATCCGAGCGCGGAGCGACCGTCACGTCGGGCGAGCGGAACGCAGGATCGCGCGCCAGCTCGTCCCGAAGCCGCTGGATTTCCCGGCGGAGCCGTGGCGCGGCCACGTCGCCCTCGACGACGATCTGAACCGAGTCGACGGTGCCGATGCCGAGCTCCCGCTCGAGCGCGTTGAACCCGTCCTTCGACGTGTAGCCGTCGGGGATGGTGCGTACTCCCGCGGAGCCGGTGCGGAGGTCGAGGGCGGGCAGCGTCAGCGCAACGAGCAGCGCCGCGGAGACGAGCAGGTAGGCGAGCGGCCGCCGCTGCACACGGCCGACGACCCAGCTCCAGAATCGACCCTCCCCGGAGCCGCGACCGACGAAGGGCAGCCGCAGCGCGTCGACGCGATCGCCGAGCAGCGAGAGCACCGCGGGCAGTAGCGTCGTCGCGGCGAGGACGGCCGTGATCCCGACGAGCACCGCCCCGGCCGCGAGGCTGCGCAGGATCGTGTCCGGGACGAGCAGCATCCCGCTCAGGGCGATCACGAACGCCGTCCCGCTGAAGAAAACCGCACGGCTCGCCGAGCGCCCCGTCGCCGCGATCGCCTCGAGTTTGTCCACGCCGCGCGCCCGTTCCTCGCGGAAGCGGCTGACGATGAAGAGCGCGTAGTCGACGCCGAGCGCGAGCCCCATCCCCGAGAGCATGTTGACGACGAAGAACGAGACCTCCCAGACCTGTCCCACGATCGCGACCAGCGCGAGCGCGACGACGATCGAGACGAGCGCGAGCAGGATGGGCACGAGCGACGCCACGACCGCGCCGAAGACGAGCAGCAGCACGATCATCGCGGCGGGCAGTCCGAAGAAGAGCTCCCCTTCCTTCAGATCCTTGTTCGAGAGCGCGAGGAAATCGTCGTCCACGGTGAACTCGCCGGTGATCGAGACCTCGTACGGCCCGCGGTCGGCCTGCTCGACGACGCCGATCACGTCCTCGATCCCGTCCTCCCCGTCAGGACCCATCCCGATCGTGAGCACGGTCGCATCGCGATCGGGTGAGAGGAGGCTCGGGTCGCTCTCGTCGTAGTAGGTCGCGACGTCCTGCGTGCGGCCCGTCGCCTCGAGCGCGGCCGCCAGCCGCAGCACCTCGCCGCGCACCTCGGCGTCGGTGGTGACGTCGCGGCCGGGCACGCGGAAGAGGACGACCTCGTTGACGAAGTGCTCGGGCGGCGGCAGGCGTCCCTGCATCGCCTCGTAGCCCTGCGTCGACTCAGGCTCGCTCGTGATCTCCGCGTCGGTCGTCAGCGCCGAGGGCAAAAGTCCTCCGATCGCACCGAGCGAGAGGACGAGGATCGCGCCCCAGAGCGCAAGGATTCGCTTCGGGTGCAAAGCGGCGTGGCGGGCGAGCCTCTCGGTCACTCCTCCGAACCTACCCCGGCCGGGGGATCCGCCCAAATAGCGATTGTGTTAAGTTAACCTCGTTAATGGTTAATGACGTTATCGCTGACCCGCTCGCCGTCGCCAACGAGCTGCGCCCGGTGCTGTTGCGCCTCGCGCGCCAGCTGCGGAAGGAGACCGAGCAGCTCGGTGTCACCAGCCGTCAGGTGACGTTGCTCTGGCTGATCCGCGTCAATCCGGGCCTGAGTCTGCGTGAGCTCGCAGCCGAGGAGCGGATCTCCGCCCCGGCGCTCTCCGGCCACGTCGACCGGCTCGAGAAGGCGGGGCTCCTCGAGCGCGCCCGCGACGAGAGCGACCGGCGCCGGGTAGGGCTCACCCTGACCGCCGAGGGCGAGCGGCTGCTGAAGCGCGTCCGCGCGCGCCGCACGACCTGGCTGGCCGAGCGGCTGCGCGGCCTCGACGACGACGAGCTCGCCGTACTCGAGCGCGCGATCGAGCCGCTCGGGAAACTTCTGTGACGGCGGCGCTGGTCGCGCTGAACGCGCGCACGTTCGCAAGCTTGAGACGTCACCGCAACTACCGCCTCTTCTTCACCGGCCAGGTGATCTCGGTCAGCGGCACCTGGATGCAAAACGTCGCGCTGGCCTGGCTCGTGATCGAGCTGACGAGCTCGCCGCTCGCCGTCGGCGCGCTGGCCTTCTGTCGCTTCATCCCCTTCACGATCCTCGGCCTCGTCGCGGGCGTCGTCGCCGACCGGATCGACAACCGCAAGCTCGTGATCGGGACGCAGGCCGCCTCGATGGCGCTCTCTGCGATCCTCGCCACGCTCGTCCTCACCGGCTCCGCGACGCTCTGGCTGGTCTACGTGCTGGCCGCGCTCGGCGGCACCGCGCTCGTCTTCGATGCGCCCGGCCGGCACGCGCTCACGTTCCAGATGGTCGGCCGCGAGGAGCTGCCGAACGCGGTCGCGCTGAACGCGAGCCTCTTCAACGCCTCGCGGGTGATCGGCCCGGCGCTCGCAGGGGTGCTGATCGCGGCCTTCGGCGTCGGGATCTGCTTCGTGCTCAACACGGTCACGTTCGTCGCAGTTCTCGCCGGTCTGCTGCTGATGCGACGCGAGGAGCTCGTCCCAATCGTGCGGAGCGCGGAGCCGACGACGATGATGAAGGGGATTCGCGAGGGATTCGCGTGGGCGTGGCGCTCACCCGAGATGCGGCTCGTGCTCGCGATGGTCACCGTCGTCAGCACGGTCGGCTTCAACTTCCACGTGATCCTGCCGCTGCTCGCGTCGGAGACGTTGAGCGCCGGCCCTGAGGTGTTCGGAATCCTGTCCGCCAGCTTCGGCGCCGGCGCGCTCGTCGGGGCACTGCTCTCGGCGGCGCTCGGGCGGGCAAGCTGGAAGGTGCTCGTCCTCGGCACGGCGGGCTTCAGCATCTGCCTGCTCCTGCTCGCGCCGCTCGCGTCGGTCGTTCCCTGCGCGCTCCTGCTCGTCGCAACGGGTGTCTGCTTCACGCTCTGGACGTCGAACGCGAACTCGATTCTCCAGCTCCGCGCCCCCGACCACCTGCGCGGTCGCGTCGTCAGCCTCTATCTCTGGGCCTTCGCCGGACTGGCGCCGGTCGGCGGGCTCTTCGCCGGCTGGCTCTGCGCGGTCGGCGGCACGCAGCTCAGCTTCGCCGTCGCCGGCTCGACCGGGCTCCTGATGGCCGTCCTCGCAGCGCGGGAGCTCAGGCTGCGACGGGCGGCGGTTTTACACGCCCCTAACCTCGAGGGCACGACACCCTGACGAAGAGCGGCCACAATGCGCCAATGAGATCGAGACGCGCCAAGGGGCTCTGGATCGTCGCTGCGCTGCTCGCGGTGAACGCGACGCTCCTGCTCGCGCAGCCGGGCCTGGCGCTGCCGGGCTCGCTCGGCAGCTACTTCTTCGGCCCGAAGCTCGTCCGCGCGGAGGTCCTGGTGAAGGACGGCGGCGTCCTCCACGACTACCGGATCGACCGCGGCGCGATCCGCTCGAAGGCCGGCGGGACGCTGACGTTGCTCGAGCGCGACGGCACCCTCGTCGCCATCCCGGTCGCGCCAACAGCGTCGATCGCGGTCGGCGGCAGCCCCGCGTCGTACGCCGCGCTCCGCCGCGGTATGGTCGCCACCGTGATTCGCGACGGCGACGCTCCGGCGAACGAGGTCCGCGCCAACCGCAGATGACCGCGGCCGGTGCGCCGGAGCTCCACGCAGCGAGCACGCCGGGGCCCCAGCTCCTGCTCGTCGAGGACGAGGAGTCGATCGGCTCGCTCGTCCGTGCCTACCTCGAGCAGAGCGGCTACCGCGTCGCGTGGGTGCGCTCCGGCGAGGAGGCGCTGCAGTCGCTCGACACGGTCCGGCCGCGTCTCGTCATCCTCGACATCGGGCTCCCAGGTGCGGACGGCTTCGACGTCTGCCGCGGCATCCGTGCCCGTTCGGACGTGCCGGTGCTGATGCTGACCGCGAGAGACGAGGAGGCAGACCGCGTCGCCGGGCTCGAGGTCGGCGCCGACGATTACGTCTCGAAGCCGTTCTCGCCGCGTGAGCTGGCCGCGCGCGTGAAGGCGGTGCTGCGGCGCACGACCCCGTCCGTTCGCGTCCAGCTGCTCGAGGCCGGCGACGTCGCGCTCGACCCGCAGGCTCGCGAGGTGCGCGTCGCCGGCGAGCCCGTCGAGCTGACCGGCAAGGAGTTCGACCTGCTCGCCTACCTGCTCGAGAATGCGGGGATCGTCGTCTCGCGCGACCAGCTGCTCGACCGGGTCTGGGGCATGAGCTACGCGGGCGGCACGCGCACCGTCGATGTCCACGTCGCGCAACTGCGCCGCAAGCTCGGCCGGCCCGACTCGATCCGAACCGTGCGGGGCTCCGGCTACAAGGCCGTCCGCGCATGAGATTGCGCTCGCTGCGGGCACGGCTGTTCGCCGCGATCGCGCTCGTTGCCCTCCTTTCGCTGGCGCTGGCGCTCGCGCTCGGCGCGATCCTGACCCGCCGCGCGGTGGAACGGAACACGCTGCGCGATGTCTCGGCGCAGCTCGACCTGCTCGTCGAGCGCGAGCGCGAGGCGCTGGTGCCCTTCTCACGGCTCCGGTCGCTGCAGGAGTTTCTCGACCGGCAGGACGAACGCGTCGTGCAGGTTCCGCTCGACGGCTCGTCCGCTCTGCTCCCACCAGACCGTGCCGCGCGCCTCCGCCGAGGCGTGCCGCTGGACGGCACGCTGCGGACCGACGGCACGCGCTACCTCTACGCAGCCCGGCTCGTGAACGGGAAGGGATTCATCCTGTTGCGGCCTGCGAGCTCGACCAACTCTGCGTGGCGACCGCACATCGAGGGGCTGGTGCTCGCGGCCGTCGCGACGGCCGCGTTCGCCGCGCTGATCGCGTTCCTGCTCGCCCGAGCGATCTCGAGGCCGGTCCGGCGCGTCGCGGAGGCGACGCGCGGGCTCGCGAGCTCGACGTCGATGCCGCCGCTCGTCCCGGTCGAGGGCGCACGCGAGCTCGCGCTCCTCGCCGAGAGCTTCAACGAGGTCGCGCTGGCGCTGACCCGCGCCCGCGAGGCCGAGCAGGCATTCCTGCTCTCGGTCAGTCACGAGCTGAAGACCCCGCTGACCGCGATCCGGGGCTACGCGGAAGGGCTCGGCGAGGGCGCTCTACCCGCAGACGAAGCGGCCGCGACGATCGTGACCGAGTCCCGGCGGCTCGAACGTCTCGTCGGCGATCTCCTCGACCTCGCACGGATGCGGAAGGCGGAGTTCAGCGTCCGCAGCGAGCCGATCGACCTCCGAGCGATCGTCCAGGAGGCGCTCCGGCGCTTTGAGACGCAGGCGCGCGAGTTCGGCGTCACGCTCGAGGCGGCAGGAGCGGCCGCGGCGCCGGCGACCGGCGACGCCGACCGGACGCTGCAGATCGTCTCGAACCTGGTCGAGAACGCGCTGCGGCTGACCCCCGCCGGCGGCTCGGTCCGGATCGTGACGGCGCCGGGGTCGATCCGGGTCGAGGACACCGGTCCGGGCCTCCGGCCGGAGGAGCTGGGTCAGGCCTTCGAGCGCTTCTACCTCTACTCCCGCTACGGGCGCGAGCGCCCGGTGGGCACGGGGCTCGGCCTGGCGATCGTCAAGGAGCTCGCGCGGGGGATGGGCGGCACGGTCGCGGCCGAGAGCACACCGGGAACGCTGACCGTCTTCACGGTCCTGCTCCCGCACGCGACCGTGGCCGCGCGGCCGCTCACCCACGCCTGACGACCTGTTTTACGTGCGTTTTACGTTCGGCGAACGGGCGGCTGACAGCACGGGGGGAGGATGCGGTTGTCAGCTTCGGCCTACGAGGAGGATCTCTCAGATGAAGAACGCCAGGTACATGCTCGGAGCGCTCGCCGCCCTGGCGACGCTCGCCCTCGCGACCACCGCCGTCGCGGCCGTCGTGATCAAGGGCACGAACCGCGACGACGTGCTCACCGGCACCGACCGCAACGATCTGATCGTCGCCAGAAAGGGCAATGACACGATCAACGGGCTTGCCGGCAACGACCGCATCCACGGCAACCAGGACAACGACACGATCGACGCCGGTCCCGGCAACGATCGCGCCTGGGGCGGCTACGGCAACGACTCGCTCGCCGGCGGCGAGGGCAACGACGTCCTCCGCGGGCGCCCGGGCGACGACGCGCTCGACGGTGGCCCCGGCAACGATCGGCTCTGGCCCGGCCGCGGCGCCGACACGCAGAACGGCGGCGACGGCGACGACGTGCTTCACGCACTCGCCGGTGATCGCCAGGTCGACCGGATCGACTGCGGCGCCGGCAACGACGTCGTCTGGCTGAACGCCACCGAGACGACCGATGTGCACGTCAACTGCGAGACCGTGAAGACGGTCACCGTGGTCGGCGACGGCGACGACTCCTAGTCTCCCGCCAGACTCGAGCCGCACGCGGTCGGAGGCGCCGAGCCTCCGACCGCTTTCGGCCGTTCTCGCCGGCTCCCCCACCTGAGGAACGACGAGCGCGGGACGGCCGCCCAAAGTCAGCCCAATTGCGGCGTACGAACCCGGTCTCTTGCGGCGGCCGGAGAGGGAGAACCAGCGGATGTACGAGTGTGCGAGCGGTGCGGCTATGCCCGTGGCCGGCGGCCTGATCGGTGCCGTCGACCCTCCACTGAGCCCCGAGTCCGTGGGCCCGGCGCCCTCCAACTTCGAAGCGCCTCCGATCCCGCTGCGATCGTTCGAGACGATCATGGCGGAGCGCACGGCGACGGCAGCGGCGGCGCCGATCCCGGCCGAGACGCGGCGGGTCGTGATCCGGCTGTTCGGAGGCGAGCGG
The DNA here is from genome assembly GCA_039914895.1 of Gaiellaceae bacterium. Taxonomy (GTDB): domain Bacteria; phylum Actinomycetota; class Thermoleophilia; order Gaiellales; family Gaiellaceae; genus Gaiellasilicea. The sequence continues at coordinate 745 of JBDSOJ010000016.1, read as the reverse complement.
CTCGAGCTGGCGGACTACGACGGACGCGATGCCGCGGTGGCGGCCGCGCGTGCGCTGATGACGCGCTTCAGCACGGCCGAGACGACGGGCGAGTGGCCCGAGCTCGAGGGTCGGTTCATCCGGCCCGGCGCGGTCGCCTCGATCGACGTGCTCTCGAGCGAGTAGCTAAGGGCCCGTCCGGCGACCAGGCCGGCGCGTACCCGTCGCGGAGGAGCGGTCGCGCGCGGGTGCCGTCGGCGCCGAGCGTCCAGATGTCGCCGGCCCGAGCGAACGCGAGCACGGGCGAGGCGGTACGCCTCCGTTGGGGTTGGGTCGGGGCGAACAATGCCGCCCCTGCGATCAGGACGATGAGGAAGCGCCACATAGCTCGAAGCTCGCGCGGGAACGCGTCGGCCCGCGGATGACCTACCGTCGCTCTGCAGGACGATTCGTTACGCGGGCTCGCTCGCGACGACCCAGATCGGTCCGTCACCGCACTCGACGCGGCGGGCGCCGTTGCCGGGGTCGGTCAGCCGCGTCTGCACCACGACGACATCCTCCCCGTCGAGCTCCGCGAGCGGCGCGCGAAGGCCGGAGAGCCCGAACGTGAGCTGCCATGCGCGCACCTGGTTGTGGATCGTCCTCGCAGGGTGCGACCAGTCGACGCGGACGTAGTCGTCATCCTCGAAGTGCCCGGCCCAGGTGGCTCCCTCATCGGGCTGCGGATCGCCTGGATCGCCCGCCGCCACGCGGTCGAGCGCCCGCG